>DASWCX010000197.1:0-10700 GCA_036395815.1 Actinomycetota bacterium
CGCCCCCCGAGCGGGGTCTAGCATCCGGTCGGGCGGACGTCCCGGGTCGCGGGTTCGCAGAACCAGCATTCTTGAACGGGCGCCCTGCGCGGGTCTGCGGTGTAGCGCCCCGGAAGGGGCACTCTAGGCGGCCCGGGGGGAACCCACCCTGGAAGCACAGGGTTCCGCGGCGAAGCGAACCGAGCCGTCCGCCCCGTTCGCGTCCGGCGGGCCCCGCGGGATCGGAGCGTTCAGGTACCGTGGGCGCATGGCCGAAACGCCGCTCGCCGCGCGGATGCGCCCCCGATCATTCGACCAGGTCGCCGGGCAGCGCCACCTGCTCGGTCCGGGCAAGCCGCTCTCGGTGCTGGCGGAGTCAGGGAAGCTCCCGTCGCTGATCCTGTGGGGACCGGCCGGGAGCGGGAAGACCACCCTGGCGTACCTCCTGGCCAAGGCAGTGGGCGGCGAGATCGTGCAGCTGTCGGCCGTCTCCTCGGGGGTGGCGGATGCCCGAAAGGTGATGGAGCGGGCGAAGGACTCGCTCATCCCAACGGTGCTGTTCATCGACGAGGTCCACCGGTGGAGCAAGTCGCAGCAGGACGTGCTCCTTCCGGCGGTGGAGGAGGGGACCGTCACCCTGATCGGGGCCACCACCGAGAACCCGTACTTCTCGCTGGTCTCGCCGCTGCTGTCCCGCTGCCTGCTCCTGCGCCTGGAGCCGCTCTCGTCCGAGGAGGTCCGCGAACTCCTTGAGCGCGCTCTGGGGGACAACGAACGCGGCCTCGGTCGGCTCGAGGTGAAGGTCGCGGACGAGGCGCTCGAGCACCTGGTCACCATCGCCGCCGGCGACGCCCGGATCGCCCTGACCGGCCTGGAGGCGTCGGTCCTTGCGGCTCAGGCGCAGGGGCTGGCCGAGGTGGACCGGGGGCTGGCGGAAGACGCCGTGCAGAAGAAGGCGGTGGTCTACGACCGGCAGGGCGACGCCCACTACGACGTGATCTCGGCGTTCATCAAGAGCATCCGCGGGTCCGATCCCGACGCGGCGCTGTTCTGGCTGGCCCGGATGCTCGAGGCGGGGGAGGACCCGCGATACATCGCCCGGCGGATGGTGGTGCACGCCAGTGAGGACATCGGGCTGGCCGATCCCCGCGCGCTGGTGATCGCCACCGCGGCCGCCCACGCGGTCGAGTACGTGGGCATGCCCGAATGCCGGCTCAACCTGGCCGAGGCGGCCATCTACCTGGCCCGGGCGCCGAAGTCGAACAGCGTGATCGCCGCCCTGGGCAGGGCCACCGAGGATGCCCTCTCCGGCGACCCGGTGCCGCTGCACCTGAAGGAGCCGGGCCATCCCGCGCTCCGGAAGATGGGGTACGGGAAGGGCTACCGATACCCTCACGACTACCCTGGGCACGTGGTGGAGCAGGAGTACCGCCCGGTCCGGTTCGAGGGCAGGCGCTACTACGAACCGTCGGGCATGGGCGAGGAATCGGAGGGGCCGCCCGGGGACCAGGGCTCCTGACCCGGGTATGATTCGGCGCCTAGCGGATGATCGAGACGACAGGAGGGTGAGGGTGGTCGCATCGATAGGTGGCGTCGCCGGGATCATCGCCGCGGTCGCCTGGGCCCTGATGGTGGTCGTCCTGATCTACGTGTTCGTGAGCGTCACCCGGGTCCTCGAGTCGACGAAGCTGCTCATCGACGGGATCCGGCAGGAGACGGTGCCCCTCCTGTCGGAGGTCACCGGGACCGTCACGGGAGTCAACAAGGAGCTCGACCGGGTCGACGGCATGGTCGAGTCGGCCGGGAACATCGTGAAGAGCGCCGAGCGGATCAGCGCGGTGGTCGAGGCGGCCGTCTCCAGCCCGCTGATCAAGGTGGCCGCCTACGGCGCGGGCATCGCCCGGGCCGCCCGCAAGCTCGGGAAGAGGAAGCGGGAGGACTGACGAGGTGCGACGGGTGTTCTGGCTGGCCGTGGGGTTGGGTGCGGGCGTTACCCTCGGGCTCATGGCCACCCGGTGGGCCCGGCAACAGTCCCAGCGCCTGGCCCCGGCCAACGTCGGCCGGCAGGCCCTCGACGTGGCCGGCGATGTGGGCCGCCTGCTGAAGGAAGCGGTCGCCGAGTTCCGGGCGGGCGCGGCCGACAAGGAAGCGGAGATCCGCGCGACGCTGGGGGAATGACCGGTCCCGGGCCCCTCGACGGCGTCCTGGTCCTCGATCTCACGCGGCTGCTGCCGGGCGGGTACTGCACGCTCCTGCTGGCCGATCTCGGGGCGGACGTGGTGAAGGTCGAGGAGCCGGGCCGCGGCGACTACATCCGATGGAGCCCCCCGCTGGTCGACGGGGTGAGCGCGGCGCACCGGGCGCTCAACAGGGGCAAGCGTTCGATCACCCTGAACCTCAAGACGACGGAAGGCGCCGAGCTCCTGGCCAGGCTCGCCAGGCGCGCCGACGTGTTGCTCGAGAGCTTCCGGCCCGGGGTGATGGATCGCCTGGGGGTGGGCCCCGAGCGGCTGGGCGAAAGCAACCCCAGCCTGGTGTACTGCGCCATCACCGGCTACGGGCAGGACGGGCCGTACCGGGACCGGGCCGGGCACGACATCAACTACATGGGGTACGGAGGAGCGCTGTCGCTGTCGGGTCCGGCGGGGAGCCCGCCGGCGCAGCCCGGGCTCCAGGTGGGGGATCTCGGGGGAGGGGCGATGATGGCGGCGGTCGGTATCCTGGCGGCGCTGAGCGAACGGCACCGCACCGGGCGGGGCCGGTTCGTCGACGTCTCCATGCTGGACGGGGTGGTGTCGTGGCTCTCGATCCACCTGGGGAGCCATCTCGCCGAGCCGGATGCTCCCCGCGCGCTGTCGGGCGACCTGGCCTGCTACCGCGTGTACCGGGCGGGCGACGGCCGCCACCTGACCGTGGGCGCGCTCGAGCCCCAGTTCTGGCGGGCCCTGTGCCAGACGCTGGGATGCCCCGAGCTGATCGACGATCAGTACGGCCCGCCGGGGAAGCAGGCCGAGATGGGACGGAGGCTCGAGGAGCTGTTCGGCTCCCGCAGCCGCGACGAATGGCTCGCCGTGTTCGCCGACGTTCCGGCGTGCGTGGGCCCGGTGAACGATCTGTCCGAGGCCGTCGTCGATCCCCAGATCCGGCACCGCGGCATGATCGCCCAGCAGGCGGGGCGGCCCGTCGGCCCCGGCCCGGCGATCAAGCTCGGACCGCCCGCCGACCGGCCGGCGCCCGGCCTGGGCGAGCACACCGACCCGTTCCTGGCCGAGGCCGGCCTGACTCGAGAAGAGGTCGACGCGCTTCGGTCGGCCGGCGCGATCTGACTCCGGTGGCAGGGCCGTCCTCGTTCTGATACGAACGCACCCGTGGACGATCCGACCGGCGAGGTCACCGAGCTGCTCCAGGTTCTGATCAGCAACGCGTGCGTGAACGACGGGACGCCGCAGTCGGGACAGGAGGGCCGGAACGCGGACGACCTCCGGTCCTACCTCGACGGGTCCGGGATCGACATGCAGACGTTCGAGGCCGTTGAGGGCCGGGCCAGCCTGGTGGCGCGCATCGAGGGCACCGATCCGAACGCGCCCACCCTGATGCTGATGGGCCACACCGACGTCGTGCCGGCCAATCCGGATGGCTGGCTGCGCGACCCGTTCGGGGCCGAGCTCGTCGACGGGATGGTGTGGGGAAGGGGCGCCATCGACATGCTGAACCTCACCGCGTCCATGGCCGTGGCCGTGAAGCGGCTGGCGGAGGACGGCTTCCGGCCCCGCGGGACGCTCGTCTACCTGGCGGTGGCCGACGAGGAAGCCATGGGGGCCCTCGGGGCGGGCTGGCTCGTGGAGCACGAGCCCGACGCGGTTCGGGCCGACTTCGTCATCACCGAGTCCGGGGGGTTCCGGATGCCGCTCCCCTCGTCGGGCGGGCCGAAGCTGCCCGTCATGGTGGGGGAGAAGGGTGCGTACTGGCGCCGGATCCGGGTGAAGGGGACCCCCGGCCACGGTTCGATGCCGTTCCGAACCGACAACGCACTGGTGAAGGCGGCCGAGGTCGTCCGGCGCATCCACGAGTACCGCCCCCAGACCCGCATCCTCGACCTGTGGCGGGGGTTCGTCGAGGGAGCCGAGCTCCCGGACGAGCTCTCGGGTCCCTTGCTCGACGCGGACGGGGTTGTTGCCCTGGCCGAGTCGCTTCCCGACCCCGGCATGGCCCGGATGATCCACGCCTGCACCCACACCACGTTCGCTCCCACGATGATGCGTGCCGGGGTCAAGACCAACGTCATCCCGGACGCGGTGGACCTGGACCTGGACATCCGAACGCTCCCCGGGGTGACTGCCGAGGACGTGGCCGCGATGCTTCGAGAGGCCCTGGGCGACCTGTTCGACCAGGTGGAGGTGGCCGCCACCGTCGACGACGAAGCGAGCGAGTCGGCCGTCGACACGCCGCTGTGGGACAGCCTGGCGCGGGTGACCGAACGGCTGGTCCCCGGTGCGCGCACGATCCCGTTCATGCTCGTGGCCGCCACCGACGCGCGCTTCTTCCGTCGCGTGGGCGCCACCGCCTACGGGTACGGGCTGTTCAGCGACCGGATCTCCTTCACGGAGTTCGCCGCCATGCTCCACGGCGACAACGAGCGGGTCGATCAGGAGTCGCTCCGCCTGTCCGAGGGGCTGTGGGAGGGCACGGCTCGCGACCTGCTCGGCTGAACGACTGAGGGCGAACCCGGGCGCATCGGGAACGTCGATTGGCGCCGTTCAAGACAGATCCGGCGAACGCCGAGATTGCTCGAGATGCTGGCGACCGATTCGTCCAGGACGGATGCCTCTCCCTCGGCGGAGACGACGCCGGATACCACCGGAGGGCCTGCCGACCCCCATCCCTGGCGCGCCGCGATCCTGTTGACGGTCCTCGTTGTCGGGGCGGCGGCCGCCTGGTCGATGTGGCTGGAGCCCCTGAAGTGGGGCGTGCACCGGTGGTTGCCTCCGGGGGACGCGTGGCCGACGCTCACGGCAAGCCACTACGTCGCGAACGGGGCGCTCGGCTACGTCTACGAGGCCAACAGGGCCTTCGTGGCCACGCCCCTGTTCCCCATCCTCCTCAGCCCGGTGGCGGCGATGGGCGAGGCGTTCAAGCTCACCCAGAACGATCCGTTCGTGCTGCCCCATCCGTCGATCTGGCCTCTGTACGTGACATACGCCGTCTCCATCAGCTCGCTCCCACTCCTGTATGCGGTACGGGCGCTGGCCACGGAGATGGGCCTGCGGCGAGGCCGTCTCCTGTTGCAGGCCCTGACGGCCGCGCTCTGTCTCGTCCCCGTGGATGTGGTGTTCGGGCACTACGAGGATGTCCTGGCGCTGGCGTTCGTTCTCCTGTCCATTCGGGCCCTGAACCGCAACCACTCTCTCCAGGCAGCCTTCCTCCTGGGCCTGGGCATCGCGTCGAAGCAGTGGGCGATCCTGGCTCTGCCGATCGTCCTGGTGCAGATACCAAGGGGTCGGCGGATCCGTGCCGGGTTCGTCGCCCTGGCGGTACCCGGGACGCTGGTGGGGGCGGCCCTCGCTCTTGATGGGCAGGACGCGGCCAGGGCGATGCTGCGACCGGCCTCCAGCCCTCACCTTGGCTACGCCGCTCTTTGGGTGAACGCCCACGCGCACCACGTCGTCGGAACGGGACCCCGGTCCATGCTGTTCCTCCTGGCCCTTGCCCTCGCCCTGCTCATCAAGGACCGGGCCGACATCCGGCGAACCCTGGCCGTCCTGGGGATCTGCCTGGGAGCCAGGATCTTCGTCGAGCCCGTCGCGTACGTCTACTACCTGGGACCGGGCCTCACGCTGCTCCTCCTGCACGAACGGCTGGCCAGTCGACGGGTGGGCCGGACCGTGATCTTCGGCTTGGGGTTGCTCGCCCTGTTCCTGTGGCATCCATCGCTGATCGTGTGGTGGGGCGCGGCGGGAGTGCTGGCTGCCCTCCTCCTGGTCCCGGCCGCGGTCGATCTCTTCCGGCCGATCGCCGGTGTGGCCGCATCCGGCCACGCGGACATCACGCAGCAGGGGCCACTGGGGGCGGCCGGTAGACTAGGCCTCCGATGGACGGGAAGACCATCCGCAACACGTTCCTGGGCTTCTTCGAGGAGCGGGGCCACCGTGTCGTCCCCTCCTCGTCGCTGATCGCCCCGCCCGAGACCGGGCTCCTGCTGACGACGGCCGGGATGGTGCAGTTCATCCCGTACTTCCTCGGCGTCCAGGAGCCGCCCTACCCTCGAGCCACCTCGGCGCAGAAGGCGTTTCGAACCACCGACATCGAGCTGGTGGGGCACACCGCACGCCATCTCACGTTCTTCGAGATGCTCGGCAACTTCTCCTTCGGCGACTACTTCAAGAAGGAGGCGATCGAATGGGGGCACGAGCTGGTCACCGAGGTGTTCGGGATCGACCACGATCGCCTGTGGGTCACCGTGTTCGAGACCGACGACGAGGCCATCGAGCTGTGGGCGGACGTGGCGGGGATGGCCCGGGACCGGATCGTGCGCCGCGGCAAGGAGGACAACTTCTGGTCGACCCATGCCGCCGGGCCCTGCGGGCCCTGCTCGGAGATCTACGTCGACCGGGGAGCCAAGTACGGGCCCGACGGCGGGCCGGCCGTCGACGAGGAGCGCTTCCTCGAGATCTGGAACCTCGTGTTCATGCAGAACGAATGCGACCAACACGAGACGGTGCTCCGTGACCTGCCCAGGAGGAACATCGACACCGGATCGAGCCTGGAGCGGGTGGCCATGGTGCTCCAGGAGAAGGACTCGTTCTACGAGACGGACCTGACGTGGCCCCTGGTGGAGACGGCCATGCGACTGTCGGGGCGCAGGTACGGGCAGGACGAACGGACCGACGTGTCCCTGCGGATCGTCGCGGAGCACGCCCGGGCCACCACGGCGCTCATCGCCGACGGGGTCATCCCGTCGAACCAGGGGCGCGGGTACGTCCTCCGCCGGATGCTGGGTCGCCTGGTGACCCACGCCAGGAAGCTGGGGATCGAGCGGCCGGTGATGGGCGACCTGGTCGACGTGGCCGTCGGCATCCTGGGCGACGCGTACCCGGAGCTGGTGCAGAACCGGGCGTTCATCCTTCAGGTGGCCGCGTCGGAGGAAGAGCGGTTCGTGGCGAACCTGGCACATGGGCTGGCGCTGCTGGACGCCTCGATCGCCCAGCCCGTCCCCGAGCGGGCGCCGGGCACGGTGCCGGGGGACGTCGCGTTCCGGCTCCACGACACGTATGGCTTCCCGCTCGAGCTGACCCTGGAGCTGGCGGCGGAGCGCGGCCTGGCCGTCGACACGGACCGGTTCGCCGTCCTGATGGAGGAGCAACGTCAGCGCGCCCAGCGGGCGGCGAAGAAAGCTGACTCCGCCGAAGGGCTGCTCGGTGAGATCGCCCAGGCCGCGGGGCCCACCGAGTTCCTGGGGTACGAGCGGCTCGAGTCCGACGGTCGGATCGTGGGGCTCCTGGACGATGGGACCAGGGCCGAGACCGCGGGCGAGGGACGGAAGGTCCGGCTGGTCCTCGACCGGACCCCGTTCTACGCGGAGGGCGGTGGCCAAGTCGGGGACCAGGGCGAGATCAGGACGGCCGGCGGCCTGGTCCACGTCACCGATACGCGCCCCGGGCCCGGCGGCACGATCGTGCACGAGGGGATGGTTCACGAGGGCGAGGTCCGGCAGGGAGAGGAGGCGCACGCGGAGGTCGACGCCGACCGCCGGGCCGCGACGGCCCGCTCCCACACCGCGACCCACGTGCTCCACCACACGATCCGCCACTTCCTCGGCGAGCACGCCCGGCAGGCCGGGTCGCTGGTGGCGCCGGGACGACTCCGATTCGACTTCACCCACTTCGAGGCGGTCCCTCGCGACCGGCTGGAGGAGGTCGAGTACCTGGCGAACCGGCGCCTGGCCGAGGACTCGCCGGTGCGGGCGTACGAGACGACCAAGGAGTTCGCCCAGAGCCAGGGGGCCATCGCCCTGTTCGGCGAGAAATATGGGGACGTGGTCCGGGTGGTGGAGGTGGGCGACTATTCCGTCGAGCTGTGCGGAGGCACCCACGTCCGGCACACGGGCGAGGTGGCCCTCCTGCGCCTGGTGTCCGAGGGCAGCATCGGATCGGGGTTCCGGCGGGTCGAGGCCCTCACCGGACCGGACGCGTTGAAGCAGGTGAACGTGGAACGGCGGCTCCTGGAAGAGGTGATGGAGGCGGTGGGGACGGGCGATCCCTCCGCCACGCCCGAGCGGGTCCGCCACGCGGTGGACAGGATCAAGCAGCTCGAGAGCGAACTGGGGAAGATCCGAAAGGCCGAACGCGAGCGGGAGGTCGAACGGCTGGCCGTCGGGGCCCTGGACGTGGCGGGGGTGAAGCTGGTGCTGGCCGAGCTCGATGGGCGGGACGCCGACGAGCTGCGCGAGATCGCCCTGTCCCTCCGGCAGCGGATGGAGCGCGCCGGGGAGGGAGCGGCGGTCTTGGGTTCCTCCGGCGGAGACCGGGCCCTGCTGGTGGCGGCCTGCACGGGGGCCCTGGTATCCAGAGGAGTGACGGCCCCGGCCCTCCTCGAACACGCGGCGAAGTCCATCGGCGGGGGAGCGGGCGGAAAGCCGGCCCTCGCCTTCGCCGGCGGGAGCCGCCCCGAAGGGTTGCCGGACGCGCTGGCCGGCGTCTCCGACCGGCTCCTGTCGCTGCTCGGATCGAACTGAGGTATGGCCGGCCAGGCCGCCTCGGGCGCCCCCACGGGAAGGGTCCTGGCGCTCGACCTCGGGCAGTCCAGGATCGGGGTGGCGGTGTCGGACGACCTCCGCCGAATGGCCGTTCCCGTGGGTACCGTTCGAACCGGAGCGCCGGGGGACGTCAAGGCCATCGCGGCCCTGGTGCGCGAGCACGGGGTGGCCGAGGTCGTGGTGGGCCACCCGCTCCGGCTGCGGGGCGGTTCGGGCGAGGCCGCGGACCAGGCGGAGCAGTTCGCCGCGGCCCTTCGCGAGGTCCTCGGCCTCCCGGTCGTGCTCCACGACGAGCGGTTGAGCACCGTCGAGGCCGAGCGGCAGCTGGCTCGGGCCGGGGTCAGGGGCCGGGACCGACGCGCCGTGGTGGACCAGTCGGCGGCCACGATCATCCTCCAGTCCTACCTGGACCGGCATCGCGAGCGCCGGGAAGCCTAGGCGGGGGTTCGGGGTATCCTTCCCGGATGCTCGAGACCCGGTCGAGGCCTTCCGAGCGTCCCCAAGGCCGCCAGCGGCGGCGAGGCATGGTCGTCCTCCTGGCCCTCCTCCTGGTCCTGGTGGGTGTCGTGGTGGCCGGGGGCACGTACTACGAGTGGGCGGTGGGCGCGTCCGGCGCGCAGAAGCCGATCGTGGTGACGATCCCCCACGGCGCGACCGGATCGGACGTCGGCGGCATCCTCAAGGAGCAGGGCGTGATCCGCTCGACGCTCGCGTTCAGGGTGCTGGCGAGGTTCCGCGGTTTCTCCGGCGGCTTCCAGGCCGGGAGATACCACCTGAAGACCAACATGAGCGTGTCCGACGTGCTCGCGGCGCTGAAGGAGGGGCCGTTCCTCGAGTCGATCCGGGCCACGTTCGCGGAGGGGTGGTCGGTGGACCGGGTGGCCCAGCGGGCCCACGACGCGCTCGGGATCAACGCGAAGCAGTTCGTGAAGGCGGCCAACAGCGGGAGCTACTCCCTGGACGACCTCCTGCCCCCGGGGACGAAGACGGTCGAGGGGTTCCTGTTCCCCAGCACGTACGACTTCTTCAAGGGCGCCACCGCCGACGGCGTGATCCGGCGCCTCCTGTCCCAGTTCCAGGTGGAGGCGGCCAAGCTCCCTTGGGACAACGCGAAGGCCCTCGGGTTGTCCAAGTATCAGGTCGTCGTGGTGGCGTCGATGATCGAGCGAGAGGCGAAGCTGGACCCGGACCGGCCCAAGGTCGCCGCGGTGATCTACAACCGCCTGAAGAAGGGCATGGCGCTCCAGATCGACGCCACCATCCTCTACGCCCTGGAGCGGGAGGGGCGCCCGTTGAGCCAGTGCGGGACCCCTCCGGCGGTGTGCGTGACGAACGCCGACCTGAAGGTGGAAAGCCCGTACAACACCTATATCCACCCGGGGCTGCCGCCCACTCCCATCGACAGCCCGAGCTTCGCCTCCCTGGTGGCCGCGCTCACCCCGGCGAAGGCCGACTACCTCTATTACGTCTCGGACTCCGCCGGGGCCAACCACTTCGCGAGCACGTACGCAGAATTCCTCGCGCTGAAGCGGAAGTACCTGGGGTGACCGCAGACACACCGGATTGAGCCCCGGTCGGCGGTTGGCCTAGGTCGAACCGCCGTCGCGGGGTCCCGAGCCCAAGGGTATGGGCCGTCTTCTCAAGCGTCTCCTCCTTACGGCCGAGAACTGCAACAGCGGATGCCAGTCGACTTCGCCGCCCTCGCCGGCTCGATCTCGTCCGTACCTGGAGTGCGGGCGTCCCTCCTGTTGTCGAGGGAGGGGCTCGCGCTGGCGGTGGCTCCCGAGACGGAGGAGGGCAGGCTGATGTCGGTCTGGGCCCGCCTGGCGGGGCTGGGCGACGTCGAGAGGGGCTTCGTGAACGTGGACGGCGGGATGTGGGTGTTCGCGCGGCGGGGGCCGTTCGTGGCCATGGCCCTGGCCGAGGGGGCGGCGCGCCCGGGCGTGGTGCTGGCGGAGATCGAGCAGGC
>DASWCX010000198.1:0-1846 GCA_036395815.1 Actinomycetota bacterium
AACGGCCTACGAAGCGTACGCCCGTGGCGACCTAGCCACCATGCTCGGATTCATCGACCCCGACCTCGAGTGGACCTACCTCGATCCCAGCGTGGAGGACCCGGACCCACAGGTGTGTCACGGGCGGCACGAGCTGGAGGAGGCCCTCAAGCGCCGGGCGATGCGCGGCCTGACATCGGAGTTGGAGGAAGTCGTCGGGAATGGCGAGCACGTGATGGTGGTCGCCCGCACCCCCGGCGTCGACGCCTACCGGGTGAGACCGGCGGACGATCGGAACTTCACCGTGTTCACGGTGCGCGACGGCCGGATCGTCGCCATTCGTGACTGCCGCGACCGGGATGAAGCCCTGGCAGCCGCCGGGATCCCGTAGCCGACCATCGGTTCGAAGGGTTCAACCAAGGAGAGCCTGATGAGCGAACAGACCATGGCCCTCGCCAGGGAGGGATTCGGCGCGTGGCAGCGGGGGGACTTCGCCACGCTCGAGGCCATGCTGGATCCGGACGTCCAGTGGCGCTGGTTCGAGCCGGGGGAGTGGGACTGCCACAGCCGGGACGACGTCATGCGCACGCTCCGGGAGCGCTTCGAGCAGGGCTTCGCCGCCAGTGAGCTCGAGTTCCTGGACGCCGGAGAGGACTCGGTGATCGTGGTGGCGCACCCGGCAGCGGTGGGGGTCGAGGGATGGCCGGAGGAGGCGGCCACCTTGATCACGTTCCGGCACGGCAAGGTGACCACCATGCAGGACCACCGGACCAAGGAGGAGGCCCTAGCGGCCGTTCGTTAGGCCGCGCAGCAGGACAGCGGAGCACATCAAGCTGACCGTTGCGGGAACTCCCAGGGCGGGCACTTTGCATTGCCGTCAAATCGGCGGTGTGAACCGATTGACCAGTCGGAGGAGCGGTGCCAGCAGACGGACCCAGACCCCAGTGATCAGGAGCACCCCGATCGTGGCCATCAGCACTCCGCCGGTGCCCGCGATCCACCGGTAGTTCCGGCTGATGAACCGGGAAGCGCCCAAGGCCCAACTCATGCCCATCCCCAGGAGAAAGATCGGGAGGCCCAGCCCGAGCGAGTAGAAGAACAGCAGGACCAGGGTCCGACCGGTGGTGCCCTGCGCCGCGGCTAGCGTCAGGATGGCTCCCAGGACCGGACCAATGCAAGGCGTCCATCCAACCGCGAAGGCCATCCCCAGCGGAAACGCCCCGGCGGGCCCGGGCCGAACCCTCGACAGGAGCGGGCGTTCCTCCCGATACAGCCAGGGCACTCTGGCCCGGAAGGCGTACATGACCATGAAGAGGCCGAATGCCAGGACGACCCCCCCGGCGATCCGCTGCCCGGTGGGCAGTCGGAGCCACCGGCCGACGGAGCTGGCGGCGAATCCGAATACGAAGGTGAACACCACGGTGAACCCGGCGATGAACAGCAGGATCGGTCCTGCCGCCCTTCTCGTTCCTTCGGCCGGCGAGCCTCCGCCGGTCACGAAGGCCAGATAGCCGGGCACCAGCGGCAGCACGCAGGGGGAGGCGCAGGAGACGGCGCCGGCGGCGAAGGCCAATAGCGGCGCCCACCATTCCAGGACGCCTCGCTGGGCGACATCGGCGATCACGCCGCCGTCCTCCCCGTCTCCATGCCCGGCCGAAACCCGGTCCGGCGTTCAATCGGGATATCCTCACCGACGTGCCCGAGGAGCCCACCACCGAGCGCGTCCGCAGCTACTACGAGGGGTTCGCCCACCTCTACGAGAAGAGGGGGAGGTTCTGGGAGCGCCTGCTGTCGATGGAGGCTGGACGCCGGTGGGTGGCCTTGAACGCCGAGGGCGACGTGCTGGAGATCGGGGTCGGCACAGGCA
>DASWCX010000199.1:0-6929 GCA_036395815.1 Actinomycetota bacterium
CCTTCATGTCGTGCTCGATCAGGAGGATGGTCAACCCCTGGTCGCGGATCCTCTGGATCAGGCGCATGAGGGCGGCCTTCTCCGCCGGGTTCATGCCGGCGGCCGGCTCGTCGAGCATGAGCAGAGAGGGGCTGGTTCCCATGGCCCTGGCGATCTCGAGCCGGCGCTGATCGCCGTAGGCCAGGTTCTTCGCCAGCTCGTTGGCGTAGCGGACGATGCCCACGAAGTTCAGCAGCTCCTCGGCCCGCCGCGTGGTCGTCTGCTCCTCACGACGCTGGGACCCGGTCCCGAGCATGGACCGGCCCACTCCCGCCCGGTTGTGCGCGTCGATCCCCACCATCACGTTCTCGAGCGCGGTGAGGTTCGCGAACAGGCGTATGTTCTGGAACGTCCGGCCGATGCCGAGCCGGGTGATCTGGAACGGGCGCCGCAGCCGCTTCACCAGCGGGAACCCGCGCACGGGGGCGGGGGCCGTCAGCTCGTCCCCCTTGAACCGGATCACCCCCGACGTCGGGAAGTAGATCCCGGTGATGAGGTTGAACATCGTGGTCTTCCCGGCCCCGTTCGGCCCGATCAGGCTGAAGATCTGGCCCTCCTCGATCGAGATGTCCACGCCGGACAGGGCTCGGAGGCCCCCGAAGAACTTCGTCACGTCCTCGGCCACGAGGAGCGGCATCAGGCCCCATGCTCCCGCGCTTCGAACACCGTGGTCTCACGGACCTCTCCGCCCTTGAGCTCCGCGGCCCGGCGGCGGCTCGGGATCAGGCCCTGGGGCCTCAGGATCATGACCACCACCAGGGCCAGGCCGAACAGCATGAACCTGGCGTCGCCCACCACCCGGAACCGCTCGGGCAGGAACACCAGCAGGGCGGCGCCCACGATGGGGCCGGCGATGCCGCCCATCCCGCCCAGCACGACCATGGCCAGGATGATCACCGAGGCGAAGTCTCCGCCGAACAGCCGGAAGGAGTCCGGGCTGATGAAGATGATCTTGCTGGCGTAGACCACTCCCCCGAACGACGCCACGGACGCGCCGATGGCGAAGGCCCACAGCTTCATCCGGATGGTCGAGACGCCCATCGCCGCGGCGGCCAGCTCGTCCTCCCGGATGGCCGCCCAGGCCCGGCCGATCCTGGACCTGTTGAGCCGCATCAACAGGAAGATCCAGATGACGATGATCCCCAGGAGCAGCCAGTAGTACGGCTCGTTCTGCAGCCCGAAGTCGTAGCTGCCGATGGCCGGGTGCGGGAGGTTGAACACCCCCCGGGGGCCTCCCACCACGCTGTGGAGGTTGTTGGCGGTGTCCCGGATGATCTCCCCGAACCCAAGGGTAACGATGGCCAGGTAGTCGCCCCGAAGCCGCAGGGTGGGGGCACCGAGCAGCACGCCGGCCAACAGAGCGATGGCCAGGGCGGCGAAGAAGTACAGCCAGAAGTACTCGTGCCACACGGGCTTGATCCTCTGGGCCAGGGCCGTCGCCTGCGGAGTCTGGGCCTCGATCAGGACGCTGTAGCGGGCGGCCTGGGTGAGCAGCGCGTAGCTGTACGCGCCGACGGCGAAGAAGGCCACGTACCCCAGGTCGAGCAGCCCGGCGTACCCCACCACGACGTTCAGGCCGAGGGCGAGGAGCGCGGCGATGCCGATCTTGTCGGTCACGTTCAGCCAGTAGGCGGCATGGATGCCCAGGGCCGCGTGCAGGATGAAGGGGACCAGGGCGAACCCGGCGATGAGAGCGGCGATCACCGCGTACCGGTAGGCCTGGGGCAGCTTGTCGAACCGCGTCCCGGCGTTCTGAAAGGCGTCGCGGATCGGCTGGGTGGCTCCCCGGTACCACCCGGTCAGGCCGCCGGCGCCGGAGGGGGTCCGGCCGACCACCTCGCGGGAACTGTCCGGGGTGGCCTCCTGCGCCGCCTCCGCCTGGCTCTCCAGGCTCTCATTGGTGTCCTTCGCCATGCGGCTACCCTCCGACCTGCTCGCCCAGGAGACCGGTGGGCCGGAACATCAGCACCCCCACCAGCACCGCGAACGCGATCACCGGTTGCCACTGGATCCCGATGCAGGCCACCCCGAGGTTCTCGATCAGCCCCAGGAGCAGCCCCCCGAGCATGGCTCCCCGGACGTTCCCGATCCCGCCGAGGACCGCGGCGGTGAAGGCCTTGATCCCGGGGAGGAACCCGATGTTGAACTGCGCCTCGCCGAAGAACACGCCGTACAGGAGCCCCGCGCCACCGGCCATCAGCCCCCCCACGAAGAAGGTGATCACGATGATGGCGGTGATGTTCACCCCCATGAGGGACGCCGTCTCGGGGTCCTCGGCCACCGCCCGGATGCCCATCCCGGCCTGGGTGCGGTAGACGAAGAAGTCCAGGATCAGCAGCATGACCACGGCCACGGCGATCACCAGGATCTGCCGGTTCTGGATCGGGACCCCGAAGATCCGGAACACGTTGGTGAGCTTCATGGTCTCGGGGTAGGCCAGGGGAGCCCGGCCGGCGATGGCGGGCCACTTGAACGGCAGCCCGAGGTGCGTCTGCCCGTCGAGCAGCAGGAACAGGTTCGACAGGAACAGGGACACGCCGATGGCCGTGATCAGGTAGCCCAGGCGGGACGCGCCCCCCCTCCGCAGGGGCCGGTAGGCCAGGCGCTCCATGACCACCGCGGTGACTCCTGAGGCCAGGCCGGCCAGCAGGATCGCTCCGAGGAGCACCGCCACCAGGAAGACGCCGCCCACGCCGTTCGGATACTTCGAGCCCGTGACGCCGAACAGCTTGGTGATCGTGTAGAGGCCGGCGAAGGTCCCGATCATGAACACCTCGGAGTGGGCGAAGTTCAGGAGCTGCAGGACCCCGTACACCATGGTGTAGCCCAGGGCGATCATCGCGTAGATCGCGCCGAGGGTGAGGCCGGTCGAGCTCAGGCGGACCCACCCGGACAGGTGCTGCTCGCAATGGCCGCTGGCGACACCCCACCAGAGCCCGATCCCCACCAGCGCCAGGAAGATCCCCCACCCGACGAAGCTGCGCCGGGCGTTGATCGGCGCTCCTCCGGCTGTGACCCTCGTGGAAACGGCCATCGTCCCCCCGGCTCAGGCTCGGATTATAGGAAAAGGGACGGGCCCGCATGGGCCCGTCCCTCCCTCCATCGACAGGCTTGTCCCTACGCCGGTGGCGCGCTCACGTCCTTCGCGTTGCCCAAGAACGTCCACTGGCCGCCCTTTTCCTGGTACAGGTACATGGTGCGGTCGGCCGGGAACAGCTCCCCGTCGGGCTCCCAGCTGTAGGTCTTCGCCAGGCCCGGGAAGTTGATCACGTTCCGGACGAAGTCCGTGATGCCCGCCCGGTCCGTCTTCCCCGCCTTGAACGCGGCGATGTAGATCTGCGCGATGTCCCAGCCCTCCAGGGCGTAGATCCCCGGGTCCTCTCCGAACTTCGTCTTGTAGTCGGTGATGAACGTGGTGATCTGGTCCGCGTTGGCCGCGCCTCCGGACGCCACGTCGCTCGGCGAGACGCAGGGACAGGCGGCGATGGTGCTGTTGCCGGCCGCGCCCGCCACGGACAGGAACGTGTCGTCCTTGAGCCCGTCGCCGCCGACCATGACGACGTCCTTCAGGCCCGCATCGGTCATCTGCTTGCGGATCAGCCCGCCCTCGGGCGAGTAGCCGCCGTAGAAGAGGACCTTGCAGCCGGCGCTGGCGACCTTGCTCACCAGGGCCGAGTAGTCCTTCTGGCCCGGCTGGACCTGCTCCTCCGCCTTGACGGACAGGGCCGCGTCGTTCAGCTGGCTGTAGACGATGGCCGCCAGCCCGTGCCCATACGCCGAGCCGTCGCTCGCCACCGAGGTGCAGTTCGGCGCCAGGATGTTCTGGATGTACGGAACGGCGCCCTTCGCCTCGTCGCTGTTGTTCCCCACGCCGCGGAACCAATGGGTCCAGCCGTGGGTGGCCAGGGCGTCGTCGGTGGCCGACGGCGTGAGGAAGGGGATGCCGGCCTGATCGAACCGGTCTCCCACCGCCGCGGACTCGCCCGAGAACGCCGGCCCGATGATGCCGACCACCGAGGAGTCGTTGACGACCTTGTCCGCGAGGGGCGAGGCCTGGTCGCCGCTGCCGCCCGTGTCCTGGCCCTCGATGGTGATCTTCACCGGCAGCTTGCCGAACTTGCCGGCGTTGGCCTGCTCGAACGCGAGCTCGGCCGCCTGGAACCCGTGGATGACCAGGAGCTTGTAGTCCCCGGACAGCGCGCCGAAGAACTCGATCTTGACGTTCTTGGTGGTCGTCCCGCCCGAGCTCGTCGTCCCCGACGTCGAGGCCTTCTTCTTGCTGCACGCGCCGGCGACGAGCGCCGTCACCGCCACCAGAGCGAGTACCCGCAGCATGACCTTCTTATTGCTCCGCAACCGCCTCCTCCTTTCGATCCCCCGTCTCGATGCAGGTGTCGTGTATCACACTCGGCCCCGGAAGGCCAGCGAGGTTCTGGGAGAGGACCTGCCTGTGCAAGACGGTCCTCTCTGCCGACAGAACCCCCACCCGGTTGTACGTGGGCCGGCCCCCTACCGGCTTGCCCCCCTTTCCGGGACCCTTATGCGGGCGTTCCCTCACCCCAGTCGCGACAGCCTACCCGGTGGAGACCTCGGGGAGAAGCTCCCCGAGGAGACGATCCTGCTCTTCCATCAGGGCCGCCATCCGGGTCCGGGCGTCCTCGGAAACCCGCTGGATCCGGCGGAGGTCGTCCGCGGCCACACGAAATTCCCGGTCGGCGAGGGGGGTTTCGGCCACCAGCGCCCGCACCCGCGTGTCCTCCATGACATCCCGCTGGAAGGCGAGCTGCTCGTCGAGGATGGCGACCTCCGCTTTGAGTGACGAGATCTCACCGGAGAGGGAGAGGAGGCGGCGCTCGAGATTCCTGGTCATGGCCGGGGAAAGGTCGGGGATGGAGTGTATGAGGTCGCCGTGGCCCCCGCAAGCAGGGAAGGCTCCGGTGCCGGGGGCGGGACTCGAACCCGCATGGGCCGAAGCCCAATCGCTTTTGAGGCGATCCTGTAAACCAATTCCAGCACCCCGGCTGGCTTTTCCAGTTTAGTGGCCCAGGGGCTGCCCGGGCCTACCGGCAGGCCGTCCGGAAGGCTTCGGCGCGGCGCAGGGCCTCGGCCGTGTCTCCCCGGAGGATCGGCTCGACCAGCCCGCTCCCGACGACCACGCCGTCCGCGAACCGGCACGCCTCCCCGGCCTGCTCCGGGGTCGAGATCCCCACTCCGACCAGGAGGGGCCGCTCGGTGAGCGGTCGGAGCGCCTCGACCACGCTCCTGGCGGAACCGGACAACCTGTCCCGGGAGCCGGTCACCCCGAGGGTGGCCACGCAGTAGACGAACCCCGCCGAGGCCTCCACGATCCTTCGAAGCCGGTCCGGCCCGGAGTTGGGGGCGGCCAGGAAGACGGGGGCGATCCCGGCCTCCCGGCACCCGCCGATCCAGCCCTCCGCCTCGTCCACCGGAAGATCCGGCACGATCACGCCGACCACCCCCGCCCCGGCCGCCTCGGACAGGAACCGATCCATGGGGAAGGCCAGGATGGGGTTGAGGTAGCTCATGAGCACGACCGGGATCTCGAGCGCCGCCTCCCTCAGGAGCTCCAGGGCTCCGCCCGGCGTGGCTCCTGCGGCCAGGGCCCGCCGGGCGGCCTCCTGGATCACCGGCCCATCCATGACCGGGTCGGAGAACGCCACCCCGACTTCGATCGCGTCCGCCCCGGCACCGGCCAGCGAGCGAAGGAATCCCCCGTCCACGCCGGGGAGTTCGGCCATCACGTACGGGACAAAGGCCTTCCGGCCGTCCAGGCGCAGGCGGACCAGGGTCTCCTCGAGCGATCGGGTCACGGCCGTCACGCCGTCCCGCCGCCGGGTGCCACCGCCGGCGAGCCCCGCCCACGGTCCAGCCAGGACCGCACCGTGGCCAGGTCCTTGTCCCCCCGTCCCGACAGGTTCACCAGGACCATGGTCCCCTCGGGCAGCGGGCGGCCCAGCAGCCAGCCGATGACGTGGGCGGGCTCCAGCGCGGGAAGGATGCCCTCCGCGCGCGACAGGGCCAGGAACCCCTCGACCGCCTGGGCGTCGGTCACCGAGACGTATGTCGCCAGCCCGGTCTCCTTCAGCCAGGCGTGCTCCGGCCCGACGCCCGGGTAGTCGAGCCCCGCGGAGATCGAGTGGCTCGAAGCCACCTGTCCGCGCTCGTCCTGAAGCAGCAGCGAACGCGCCCCGTGCAGCACGCCCGGGGCGCCCCGGGACAGCGCGGCGCAGTGCTCCCCGATGCCGCTCCCCCGCCCTCCCGCTTCGATCCCCACGAGCCTGGCGCCCGTGCCGAGGAACGCGGTGAAGGCCCCGATGGCGTTCGACCCCCCGCCCACGCACGCCGCCACGACGTCGGGATCTCCGCCCGTCTCGCGGGCGAACTGAACCCTGGCCTCGTCCCCGATGACCCGCTGGAAGTCGCGGACCATGGCGGGGAAGGGGTGGGGACCCACCACCGAGCCGACCACGTAATGGGTGTCCGCCACCGACGCCGCCCAGTCGCGAAGGGCCTCGTTGATGGCGTCCTTGAGGGTCCTCGACCCCGTGGCGACGGAAACGACCTCGGCGCCCAGCAGGCGCATCCGGTCGACGTTCACAGCCTGGCGGACCGTATCCTCGGCTCCCATGTAGACCACGCACGGCAGGTCCATGAGGGCGCAGGCCGCCGCGGTGGCCACGCCGTGCTGCCCGGCCCCGGTCTCGGCGATGATCCGCCCCTTCCCCATCCGCTTCGCCAGGAGCACCTGCCCGACGCAGTTGTTGATCTTGTGCGCGCCGGTGTGGGCGAGGTCCTCGCGCTTCAGCCAGATCCCGTATCCGAGCTCCTCGGACAGCCGGCCCCCGTGGGACAGGGGCGTGGGCCGGCCC
>DASWCX010000200.1:0-1788 GCA_036395815.1 Actinomycetota bacterium
GAGGGATCGTCCTGGACGGCCGGGACCGGGGTGAAGGCCTGGCTGCCGTCCTGGTTCCGGAGGTTGGTGAACTTGCCCGTCTTGAAGTTGCTCGACGGCGGGCAGGTCGTGATGGGACCGCTTCCCTGCGGCTTGTCGATCCACAGGAGGTCGGACCGGTCCGCGTGCAGGCTCGACCCGCTGGGGTAATGGTTCACCCCGATGAGAAGGAAGTTCTTCGTCTGGCCCAGCTTCGGGTAGTCCGGGTATTCGGTGGTGGTGTAGCCGAAGCTCGCGGAGTAGGCACAGAAGCTCCCCGGGATCGTGGTGGGGTTGGCGTCCTTGCTGAACCCCCACTGCATGGTCTGCAGGTTGATGTCCCACACGTTGTAGTAGAAGCGTTGCGTGATGGGGTCGAAGAGCACTATAGGGTCGCCGATGAAGTCTTGGTCGCCGGTCAGCGTGTGGAGCGTGGCGGAGGCGATCAGGGTGCCGTTTCGCTGGTAGATCCCGAGCATCTCGTTGATGATCTCGACATAGCTGCTCGGGCCGATGGCCCCGTTCGGGTCGGCCGGGGTCAGGCTCGGGTCGCTGAGGCCCTGCCAACTGGCCCCGAGGATGGGGGCCCGGGCGCCGAGAGCCCGACGCTCGAGTGCCGCAGCACGACCGGTCCGCCGGCGCCGGCGTGGTTCGCCGGCCCGAGGCTCGGCCCGCCGTGCATCCTGATGGACGGCACCGTTCCGGGCAGGTGCCCGGAAGCCGTGGTGCCGGCTCCGGCAACCGTGGCAGAGCCCAGGAGACCGAGGGGCAGCAGGGCAGACCCCAGGGCGAAGAACGCTCGATTCCTCACGTGAACCCCCCTTCGGGACGGCGGACGGTCCTTGGAGATCGGGCGAATCCTAGGTTTTTCCGACCACACCGGCGCAATCGCTGAGCATGCCGGCCGGGGGCCGGGGGCTGGTCAGTGGCCCGACGGGGCGGCCTCGGCCCAGTTCGGGCCAGAGCCCAGGTCGGCGCGGAGCGGAACCTCGAGCTCGAACGCGGACTCCATCGCCCGCTTGACCAGGCGCCCGGACTCCTGGAGGTCCTTCGTCGCCGTGTCGAACACCAGCTCGTCGTGGACCGTGAGCACCATGACGGAGTCCACGGTGGACGCGTCCAGCTCGCGGTCCACCCTGATCATCGCGAGCTTGAGGATGTCGGCGGCGCCCCCCTGGATGGGCGCGTTCAGCGCCATCCGCCGGCCCATGTCCCGCACCCGGGGGTTCGGGGACTGCAGCTCCGGCAGGTACCGCCTGCGACCGAGGATGGTCTCGGTGAAGCCCTCGGCCGCGGCCCGGGCCACCTGCCGGTCCAGGAACTCCCGGATCCGCGGGAAGCCCGCGAAGTACGCCTCGATGAACTCGGCCGCCTCGTCGGGCGCGATTCCCATCCGGCTGGCCAGCCCGTACGCGTTCATCCCGTACGCCAGGCCGTAGTTGACCACCTTGGCCCGCCGCCGGAGCTCCGAGTCGACCTGGTCGACCGGGAGGCCGAACACCTTGGCGGCGGTGGCCGAGTGGATGTCGGTGTCGGTGGCGAACGCCTCGGCCAGCGCCTCGTCCGCGGACAGATGCGCCAGCACCCGAAGCTCGATCTGCGAGTAGTCGGCCACCAGCAGGACGCGATCGGATCCGCCGGGGACGAAGGCCCGGCGGATCTGGCGGCCGAGCTCGCCCCGAACCGGGATGTTCTGCAGGTTCGGGTTCACGCTCGACAGCCGGCCGGTGGCCGCGCCCACCTGGTTGTAGGTGGTGTGGAGGCGGCCCG
>DASWCX010000201.1:0-11584 GCA_036395815.1 Actinomycetota bacterium
CAGGACCACCTCCTTGTGGACCCCGATGACCTCCTCGGGGAGGCGGGTCCGGCCGAACAGCATCCGGTCCAGCTCGGGCTCCCACTCCCGGAACCGGGGGCAGGCCCGGGTGCAGATGTCGCACCCCTTGTCCCCGTGGACGCAGATGTCGGGGCCCTCGGGCTGGAGCTGGACGGGCTTGTCGTCCTCGTAGCCCAGGACGTGGAACGGGCAGACCACCACGCAGGCCGAGCATCCAGTGCACAGCCCGGTCAGGACGACCTCGTCGTAGAGGTCCTTCCACTGGGTCTTGTCCGCCGAGGTCGGCATGGCCGGACCAGAGTATAGGGTGCCCCGGCGGAGCTCCCGCGGTGCTTTCAACCGCCCCATGGCCTTGCTACGCTGCGGCACGGAACCGACGAACGGGGTGAAACGTGCTCGAAACTGAGGCGGTCCAGGCCGCGCTGCTGGCGGCCGCGGGCGAGGTGCAGGCCATGATGAACCACCTCGGCCTGGCGGCTCGTTCCGCACCCACGGCCAAGCTCGTGTTCGACACCGACCTTCAGGCCGCGCTTCGGCGGGCGCTCCAGTTCGGGCGAACCGAGGTGGTGTCGGTCGGCGCGGCGCTCGGGTCGAAGGCCCCGCTCAACGAGCCGACCGACGTGATCGTGGCGGGAAAGACCCGGGCTCCGCAGCTCGCGGTGGAGCTTCGGTGGCACCCGCGGGGTGAGGACCACGCGGGGTTCGCCGGCGGGGTGATGTGGGACATCGTCAAGATGGCGGTGGCCCAGACCGGGGGCTCGGCCGAGCAGACCGCGGTCCTGGTGGCGGCGCCCGCCAGGTTCTGGCGATGGCTACCGGGCTACGCGCAGGACCGGGGAGGCTACGACCTGCTGGACGCCACCGCCGACACGCCCTCCAGCACGAAGGCGGACTTCCTCTCGGCCCCGGTGTGGGAGCCGCTGTTCGAACGGGGCCTGCCGAACCAGCTTCCCGAGCGGCTGTGGACGTCGCTGATCGACTCGGTGCAGGTGCGCTCCCCGTGGGGCGAGACGGAGCTCAGGCTGCTCGAGGTGAAGGGGCTGGGACCGGCCAAGCCGGTCAACGTCGAGCTCTGAAGGGGCGGTTCGCCGAACGGTCGGGTCAGACCGAGAACGACTCCCCGCAGGCGCACTCGTGTACGGCCTGGGGGTTGTTCACCTTGAATCCGCCGCCCAGGAGGGCGTCGCTGAACTCGAGCCGGGAGCCCATCAGGATGGGCGCGCTCTTTTGATCCACCAGCACGGTCAGGCCGTGGGCTTGAATCACGTTGTCGCCCTCGGCCGGCCCGTCGTCGAACGCCAGCCGGTAGGAGAACCCGGAGCAGCCCCCCGCCAACACCCGCACGCGCAGGTACGGCTCGGGGTGGCCTTCTCGCGCGGACAGGGCGATGGCCTTCCGGGCGGCGGGCTCGGTGACCTCGATGACCTGGGTGGACGTCTCGCTGCTCACGGCTCCCATGATACGGCGCCACGGGCTTCGACCGTCTCAGGATCTGTCCGGGCCCGTCGTTACTATGGGGATCGACCATGTTCTCCCCTTCGGCCATCCGCGACCGGTTGGCGCCGCTGCTCGATCCGGCCCCTCGCGTGGCCTGGATGCCCGACACCAGGCCCGGTGCCGTGCTGGTCCCGATCATGTCGTCCACGTCCGAGCCGCGGCTCGTGTTCACCCGGCGGAGCGACAGCATGTCGCGGCATGCGGGGGAGATCTCGTTCCCCGGCGGCCTGATCGAGGCTGGTGAAGAACCGGCCGCGGCGGCTCTCCGGGAGGCGGAGGAGGAGCTGGGCCTGGCCCCGGCGGAGGTGGAGGTGATCGGCGCGCTCGAGCCGGTGCACACGCGCGTCACGGGCGTGCTGATCGTGCCGTTCGTGGGGCTGCTGTGGGCCGATCCGCAGTTCCGGCCGAACGCCGCGGAGATCGCCGAGGTGCTCGAGTTCTCGCTCCCCGACCTGGCGGCGAAGTCCGCGATCACGGAATTCGTCCACGAGGGGAGGACGTTCGAAACACATGTGTTCGACATGGACGGCCACGTGATCTGGGGGGCGACGGCGAGGATCCTTCGGTCGCTGCTGGACCTCCTCGAGGCCGTCGAGTCCAGGGAGGGGTGAGGCGATGGCTCCCGTCCGCGACGAAGCGGCACCTTACGTTCCCGGCGACCCCGAGCTCCGTTCGATCCTGGGGGAGGCCCGGACCATCGCCGTGGTGGGGCTCTCGTCGAAGCCCGGGCGGGAATCCCTGTCGATCGCGAAATACCTGCAGGACAAGGGATACCGGATCGTGCCGGTCAACCCGAACGAGACCGAGATCCTCGGCGAGAAGGCGTACCCGAGCCTCCTCGACGTCCCCGACCGGATCGACGCGGTCGACGTGTTCCGGCGCGCGGAGGACACGCCGGAGATCGCCCGGGAGGCCGTCCGGATCGGCGCCAAGGTGTTGTGGCTCCAGACCGACATCGTGAACGACGAGGCCAGGCGGATCGCGGAGGACGCGGGCCTCTCGGTGGTGATGGGCGTGTGCATCCGTTCGACCCACCGGCGCCTGGCGCACGACGAGAGGGAGGTGTCCTGATGCAGAAGTGGGAGTACTTCGTGGGTCCGCTCCTGCCCCACAATCCCGGGGAGATCCTCAACACGTTCGGCCAGGACGGGTGGGAGCTGGTGGCGGTGGTGTCGCAGCCCACGCCGGCCGGCGGGGTCTCCCTGGTGGCCTACCTCAAGCGGCCGGCCTCCTGAACTCGCCCTCAGAACACGTTCGGGCACCACGGCGCGCGGGGGGTCCGGAAGAGGCCGTCGGCCCGGCGGACGGCCTCGTCCGAGGAGGCCGAAAGCCGGCCCGCCCATCGGAGCCGTTCGAAGGTCGTTCCTCCCAGGTACACCGCGGCCAGGTCGGCCACGTCGACCCACAGGTCCGGCTCGTCGCGGGTCGGCCGGCAGTCCCCACCGTCGGGACCGGCGACCAGCTCGCGGCGGCCCTCGTTCCACGGGCAGAGCTCGTCGCGGACCTCGAGGACCAGCCGCCCCTCGCCCGCGTACGACCTGGCGGCCAGGGCGGCGGGCACGTCGATCAGCCGTAACCACAGCGCGTCGGAGAGGCCGAGCCTGAGCCGGCGAGGCTCGGCCAGCATGAACAGCAGCGGCTCGTCCGCGGGACGGCGCCACGTGGACACGGTGGCCACCAGGTCAAGGTTCAGGACGAACCGCCACAGGGCGCCGTAGGCGGCCGGGTTCGCCGCCATGAGCTCGTGGACCCGGGCTTGACCGGTGGGGGCCCCGTTCTCCCAGCCGCCCTTGACCCGGTACGCGGCGTAGCCGTCCGTCCGGCCCTCCGCCTCGTGCAGCACGAAGAACAGCGGGCTGGCTCCGTCGCGCTCGTGCTCGGTGTCGGAGAACAGCGGGGTCCACCAGGCCCCCGAGCGGCTCACCATGCCGGGGATCTCGGGGCGGATCCGCTCGTAGGCGGCCGGCATCGCCGCCATCGCCTGATCCCGGTCGACCATCCGGACCTGTCCTGGGTCGGGTGGGAGGGGGCGGGCGAACGCGGTCCGGGTCCGCTCGATGGTGAACCGGGCCTGGAGGGTGCCGGGGCCGTAGCCGAACCGCTGATAGATGGACCCTTCCGAGGCCCACAGCCCGGCCAGCGGCTCCTCGCGATCATGCACGTCGACCAGCTGCCGGCGCATCAGCTCGGTCAGGATGCCCCGCCGGCGGTGCGTTGGGACGACGGCGACGCCGGTGACGCCGGCCATCGGGAGCATTCCCCCGGGCACGGTCAGCTCCAGCGTGTACGCGGCGGCCGATCCGACGATGTCGGATCCGTCGAACACCGCGGTGCTCCGGTCGAGCTCGGCCAGGACCCGTTCGATCTCGATCTCCTCATCCGTGGGGATGTGGCCGAACGCGCTCTCGATGGCCAGGTAGTAGGCCCGGAATTCCTCAGGCGAGATCGGTCTGAATTCGAGGTCCATGCGCGGTTCCAGGCTCCCGTTCGGCAGTGCAACATTATCGACCGATCCCGGGCGCGGCTGGGCGCACGCTCAATCCTCGGTGCGACGAGCCCGAAGGGTCAGCTCGTCCTCGACGAGACGGGGATGCGGGCCACCTCCCCAATCGCCCGCGAGGCCAGTTGGTAGGCTTCCGTGGCTCTCAGGCCTGGTTCGGAGGGCAAGCGGTCGGTATCCAGCCGAACGTCAGGCACTCCGAGCGCTTCGCCGCACGGGGCTCGAAGGGCGCCCCCTCCGTCGACCTGGCAGATCAGCGCCATGACCGGATGAGCCTTGACGTCGCAAGGCTCCCCGCGGAACACAGGGCAGTCACGGCGCTCGGGTCCTGGACAGGTCCGAACGTCATACCCCCGGTCGTCGAGCGCTTGGGATAGGGCCAGCGACCGCTCCCTCCCGGGCTCGCCCACGAGGAGCAGCTGCGGAGTCCTGCGGTCGTCGGCCCGCCAGGCGACCAACGCGAGGATGCCGGCCCCGGCGGCTCCGGCCCCACATGCCACCCACACCCATGCCGGAAGGCCCGAAGCGCGAGTGATCGCGGCGCCGAAGACCAGCGAGGCCATGAGCAGTGCGGCGAAGGGTTCCGGCCGCCCCCGCCCCGCGGCGAGAGGGCGGGCGGGAGTGACGGGGATCGCCGCGTGGCGCGGCGAGGCCGTCCGAGGTGTTCGGTCCAGGCCGGGGAACGGGTGCGGCGCGCTCGACCGCCCGGCGGACGGGACGGGCGGCTCTTGGCCTCCCGAATTTCCGGCCCAGATGGCCTTCGGCCTGGTCCTGATGAGGAACGCCAGCGCTGCAAGGAACAGGAGTCCGAGGATCAACACCCCGAACAACGGATCCCATCCGCCCGACGGCCGGTCGGGGATCGGAAAACCCGCCACCAACGGGATCGACATGCTGCTCACCTCCCGAGGACCCGAGCGTGGCCCGGCCGACCGCGGAGGGCTAGGGACCTTCGGCCCGCCTCGGAGGGGCCGAAGGTCCCGGTCCCCCGGGTGACCCCGGGTTGGGGCCGAACGTCCCGTTGGGCCAGGGTCGAATGGCCGCAGCGCGGACCGACCGACATGCCCGATCTTCCTCCGGACGGATCCCAAAGGAGGAGCGAATGGCAACGCAAACGAACCCGGAGCGCGACCCGCTATTCAGGGCCCTGATCGTGACGATGGCGATGGCCATCGTGGTCGTCCTGGCGTTCGACGCGATCAGCCACCAGACGGCAGCGGCCCCCGCGAAGTCCCGCCAGATCAGGCTCACCACCGGCACCGCGACCGCTCCGGTCACCTACAGGCCCCAGACGAGGAGCCTCGTGGTCACGGCCGTTCCCCTGCTGGTGCACGAGCAGGCCGGGTTCTTCGACTACCTGAAGAAGGACTTCGGCAAGGGCGGCCTGCTCCAGGACAAGGAGGTTTGGGGCTTCTCGCCGAACACGCTGACCGTCTACGGAGGCGACACCGTCAACGTGACGGTGATCAACCCCGGCGATGACCCGCACACGTTCACCATCCCCGAGGTGAACTTCAGCCTCAGCGTCGAGGGCAAGTCCCAGGTGGAGGGGAGCTTCGTGGTGCCGAGCGCGGGCCTGTACAAGTTCTTCTGCGCGATCCCCGAGCACACCCCGTACATGTGGGGGAACCTGATCGTCCTCCCGGACAGCGCCGCGTCGTAGGGGCGTTCGGATCCCGGAAGGGGGTGAGTGAGCGATGTTCATCCGCTACTACCTCGACCTGGCGTTGCCGATCGAGGACGCGGAGGCCTCCTTGCTCCGCTCGCCGCGGACGTGGCTGCCGGGGATGGCCGAACGGGCGGACGCGAGGGGAGAGCGCCTGCTCGCCGAGGTCGGGTTCGGGCGCTCGGGGCATCGCCTCGACAAGATGGTCGAGATCACCCTTGGGGAACCCGTGCGCCTAGGGGCCACCACCGTGTTGCCCCTCTCGTGGAAGGCCACCGGCCCGGAGCGGGTGTTCCCGGAGCTGGAGGCGGACATCGAGCTCGCCGGCCTCGGGCGCGACCGGACCCAACTCGCCATCAGTGCCCGATACCGGCCTCCTCTGGGGACCCTGGGGGGGTTTCTCGATCGTGCGTTGCTTCACCGCATCGCCGAGGCCACCTTGAAGGACTTCCTCGATCACGTGGGTGAGGCGCTCCTGCGACCAGCCGATGCCGAGGTTGCCGTCACCGGCTGACCAGCACGAGTTGAACCTGGCTCACCCCAGCGCTTGGGACAGGTCCTCCAGGAGGTCGTCGGGATGTTCGATCCCGACCGAAAGGCGGACCAGGTTCGCCGGCACCTCCAGCGGCGAGCCCGCCACGCTGAGGTGGGTCATCCGTCCGGGGTGCTCGATCAGCGACTCCACGCCGCCCAGCGACTCGGCCAGGAAGAACAGGCGGGTCCGCCTGCAGACCTCTAGCGCTTCGTCCTCCGACTCCAGCTCGAACGAGACCATGCCGCCGAACCCGCTCATCTGCCGGGCGGCCAGCTCGCGTCCGGCATCCAACGGCAGCCCCGGATAGTGCACCGCCTTTACCCGCTGATGGCCCGCCAGGAACTCGGCGATCCGGCCGGCGTCGCGGCAGTGCGCGTCCATCCGGATGGCCAGCGTCTTCAGCCCCCGGAGCGTGAGGAAGCAGTCCATCGGCCCAGGCACCGCGCCCGCAGCGTTCTGGAGGAACTTCAGGCGCTCGTGCATCTCGGCTTTCGTGGTCACGATGACCCCGCCCACCACGTCGGAGTGCCCCCCCAGGTACTTGGTGGACGAATGGACCACCGCGTCCGCGCCGAGCAGGACGGGACGCTGGAGGTACGGAGAGGCGAACGTGTTGTCCACGACGCACCACGCTCCCGCCTCGTGCGCGATCTCCGCCACGGCCGCGATGTCCACGATGCGAAGGAACGGGTTGGTGGGCGTCTCCACCCAGAGCAGGCGGGTCTCCTCTCGCACGGCCTTGCGCACCGCTTCGAGGTCCGACATGTCGATGGCGTCGAACTCGAGCCCCCAGCCCTGGAGCACCCGGGCCACCAGCCGGTAGGTGCCGCCGTACACGTCGTCGCCCATGACTACGTGGTCGCCCGGCTTCAGCAGGTAGAAGAGGTTCGCCTCGGCGGCCATGCCGGATGCGAAGCACAGGGCGCCGTATCCCTCCTCCAGCGCGGCCACCGCGGTCTCCAGGGCCGTCCGGGTGGGGTTCCCCGTTCGGGCGTACTCGTAGCCCTTGTGCTCGCCCACCGCGTCCTGCGCGTAGGTGGACGTCTGATAGATGGGGACGTTCACCGCGCCGTAGGCCGGTTCGGGCTCCTGCCCCGCGTGGATCGCCCTGGTCTCGAACCGCATCCGCTTCACTCCCTTTCGACGAACTTCGACCAACCCAATCGAGCCAGTTCGGCGCGGGCGGCGTCGCCGGCCCGGGCCTCCCGGCGCAGCCGGGACTTCAGCTTCGAATCGTGCCCGGGGAGGAATCGCCGACGGGCCGGCGCGCCGCACCCGCACTCGCACAGTCGCGCAGCCTCCGAAGGCCGAACCCGAGCCTCCAGCGGTGGACACCTGCGGTACCGGTCCAGCAGGTCGCGGACCGGGAGCACGATCGACCCCTCACGAGGATCGCCCACCGCCGAGCCGTCGCCAGAGAGGAACCGCTCGACGGTGAACGCGGCGCACGCCGCGTCGACCAGGTCGATGGCGGCGTCCTCGGGTAGGCCCCGGATCCCGGCCTCCTCCAGAACCCCTCGCCGCCATGCCAGACGCCACCGCCGGGCGGGGGACAGGCAGCCCGAGAGCGTCACGTAGCTCGCGTACGGGAAGACCTCCAGGGCCCGACCGTCCGCCGATCCCTCACCGAGATAGGGCGCGAAGCCTGCCGCTTCTGCTGCCCGGAAGGTATCGAACCCCGCCGTCATCCAGGAGAACAGCCGGGTCTCGTCGAAGTGCGTCTGGTGCGAGCCGATCCCGCGGCGGGACAGCTCGTATTCGGCCACCCGCCGGGCCAGGTGCTTCCCGGGGGCAGGCGGCACCGGCAGCCGGGCACGTTCGGCGTCGTGGCGCAGGAGCCCGAGGCCCTTCGAGGGAGGCGCGTCGATGCCCACGGCTGTGGGCTTGAGCTCCCGCAGCAGCTCCGAGAGTCGAGCCGCTCCCACGGCGCTCCACCATCCCTTGACCAGCCCGTCCTCGACCAGGGCGACGTCGAGCCCCCGCCCCAGCGACACGTCGACCCCAAGGACCGCCATGGGCTGCGGCGCCTAGGGCTTCGTCCGCTCGCGGTGGGCGAGGAACTCCAGCAGGTCCGACCGCGTAAGCACGCCCAGGGCCTCCCCGTGCTTCGCCACCACCACCGCCGGTGAGGCCTGGAGCTCGGAGAACGCCACCTCCACCGGCTGGTCGAACTCCACCATGGGCAGGGGAGCGGCCATGACCTCGGCCACGTCGGCCTGGAGCGAGTCGGGGTCCCGGAACAGCCGGTCGAGGAGCGTGCTCTCGCGGATGGATCCGACGAACGCGCTCACCTCGAGCGACTCCTCCCGCACCACCGGAGCCTGGGAGATCCCGTACTGCTGGAGCCGATCCACGGCCTGCCGGACCTTCTCGCGGGCCTGGACGGTCACCAGCGGGGGCGTCTCTCCGTGCTTCGCCGACAGGACCTCCTCCACCCGGACGACCTCGGGGCGCTCGAGGAAGCCGTACTGGAGCATCCAGGAGTCGGAGTAGAGCTTCGAGAGGTAGTTGCGGCCGGTGTCGGGCAGGACCACCACCACGAGCTTGTTCTCGGGGAGCTCCCGGGCCACCGCCAGGGCGGCGAACACGGCCGTCCCGCCCGACCCGCCAACCAGGATCCCCTCCTGCCGGGTCACCGCCCGGGCGGTGATGAACGAATCGCGGTCGGAGACCTTCACGTACCGGTCGACGACGGTCGGATCGAACGTCGACGGCCAGAAGTCCTCGCCGATCCCCTCGACCAGATACGGCCGGGGCTCGTCGCCCGAGAACACCGAACCCTCGGGGTCGGCCCCCACCACCGTCACCGCGGGATTTCGCTCCTTCAGGTACCGGCCGATGCCGGTGATGGTCCCGCCGGTCCCCACGCCGGCCACCAGGACGTCGATGCGTCCGTCGGTCTGCTCCCAGATCTCGGGCCCTGTGGTGTCGAAGTGGGTGTCCGGGTTGACCTGGTTGAAGTACTGGTTCGGCTGGAACGCGCCGGGGATCTCCTCCGTCAACCGGTCGGCGACGCGGTAATAGGACTCGGGCGACTCGGGAGGCACGGCCGTCGGAGTGATCACCACCTCGGCGCCGTAGGCCCGGAGGAGCGCCACCTTCTCCTGGCTCATCTTGTCGGGCATGACGAAGATGCACTTGTAGCCCTTGATGGCCGCCGCGATGGCCAGGCCGTGCCCGGTGTTCCCGGAGGTGGGTTCGACCAGGGTGCCGCCCGACTTCAGCAGGCCCTCGCGCTCGGCGGCCTCGATCATCCGGATGCCGATCCGGTCCTTCACGCTACCGCCCGGGTTCAGCATCTCCAGCTTGGCCAGGACGGTCGGCCGCACCCGTCGGGTCACCCTGCGGAGCCGGACCAGGGGCGTGTTGCCCATGGCATCGAGGAACGACTCCATGACCCGCATCGACCGGCTCCCTCCCCGGGCTGGACCTCCCCACCTATTGTCCACGATGCTCCCGCCGGTAGCTCTCTGGCGGGTCAGGTCTGCACCAGCTTGTAGATCGCGTTGGAGTCGCTGAAGTACAGCGCATGGTCGACGCCGACCTCCATCGAGACCACCCCTTCGGTGTGGGTGTACACGGTGGTGATCGACTGGATCCCCATGCGGTCCGGCGTCAGCACGACCCTCCGGATCTCGTACGGCGGGTTGTTCATGCCGAAGAACATCGTGCCCTCGCTGGCCGACCCCAGGCCGCAGCCGACGCAGAACTCGGTCCCCACCGGGGCGATGGTGGGCGTGAACCACGCCAGGGGCAGCACCGGGTTCGGCCCGTCCTGGTTCGTGTTCATGGGCGGCGGGGGAGGCTCGGAGCACGTCTCGTGCGGCCCCCACCCGAAGTTCGCGCCCTTCGCGATCAGGTTGATCTCGTCGTTGCACTCGGGCCCGTTCTCCGTCTCCCACAGGTTCCCGGTCATCGGATCGAAGGTGAAGCCGAACGAGTTCCGGTGGCCGTAGGACCAGATCAGGCTGGGCGGGTGGGGATTGTCTGGCGGGGCCTGGCCGTTCCCGTTCATCCGCAGGATCTTGCCGGCGTTGTTCGTGAGGTCCTGGGAGTTGCTCGAGTCGTGTCCCTCGCCGACGACGACGAACAGGTTGCCGTCCGGTCCGAACAGGATCCGCCCGCCGTCGTGGTACGCCCCGGCCACCGTGTCGCTCGAGAAGATGATCTTCGGGCTGGTGCCCGTGCCGCTCACGTCCTTGATCCGGACGATCTGGTTGCGCAGGCCGCTCGGCGTGGTTCGGGTGGCGTAGGCGAACACGTACGGCCGGGTCGTCGCGAACTGCGGGGGAAGGGCGATCCCCAGGAGGCCCTGCTCGCCCTGGGTCGAGATGTTCGAGATGGTGAAGAACAGCGTGTTCGATCCGGTCGAGGGATCGTAGATCCTGATCTCTCCGGTGAACCGCTCGCCGTAGAAGATCCGGCCGTCCGGAGCGAAGGTGAACCCCGCCGGCCATGCCAGCCCGGTGGCCACGGGAACGGCCCCGATGGCGGCCGGCGTGCCGTGCGGGCGGGCTCCGGCGGGAGCGGATCCGGATCCGAGCGCCGCGGCGGCGATGGCGATGGCGATTGACCGCTTCATGCAGGCCTCCTCTCGTGCGTTGTCCGGGCCATTCTGAGCCCCACGGAGCACGCCCGCCTCGATCGTCCGGTCCGGGACCCTTGTGTGGGGGCTCCGGCGGATCGAAGATTCGCTCATGGACGAACGGGTGCTCCTCGTCGAAGACGATCCGTCGATCCGGGAGATCGCCGCACTGGGGCTCACCCGGGCCGGGTTCCGGGTGAGCCCGGTGGGCGACGGGCGCGAGGCCCTCGTTCATTTCCACCACGATCCGTTCGACCTGGTGATCCTCGATGTGATGCTGCCGTCGCTGGACGGGTTCGAGGTGTGCCGGGAGATCCGCAAGGAGAGCCGGGTGCCGATCGTCATGCTCACCGCCCGCGCCGAGACCACGGACGTGGTGGTCGGCCTCGAGCTGGGGGCCGACGACTACGTGACCAAGCCATTCGAGATGCCCGAGCTGGTGGCCCGGGTCCGGGCCGTGCTCCGCCGCTCGGCCTCCGAGCCCCCCCAGCCGGTCCTCACCGTGCACGACCTCCAGATCGATCCCGCGGGGTTCACGGCCACGAAGGGGGATCGAACGCTCGACCTCACGGCCACCGAGTTCAAGCTGCTGCTGGAGATGGCCAGGCGGCCCGGCCAGGCCTTCACCAGGGAGCTCCTGCTCCAGCAGGTGTGGGGCTACGACTACCTGGGCGACTCCCGGCTGGTCGACGTGGCCATCCAGCGGCTGCGATCGAAGATCGAGGACGACCCGGCGAACCCCGCCATCGTCCGGACCGTCCGCGGCATCGGGTACCGGCT
>DASWCX010000202.1:0-2118 GCA_036395815.1 Actinomycetota bacterium
GAAGGTCGCGGCAGATCCAGTATGTGTCCACCCCGGACAGGACCGGGCCGAGAACCAGGGCCCACCGAAGGACCGTGTTGAACGAGTCCACCTCGATCCCGAGGAACTTCGCGACGACGTCGTTGCCGCCGGCCAGCACCAGAACGACGAAGAAGGTCACGCCGGCGGCCCCGAACCCGCTTCGCACCGGCGCCTCCCGGGGGTGCTGCGCGAAGTGATGCCATTCGTAATCCCCGCTCGCCCTGGCCTCCAGGAACGGCCACAGGGCGAGGATGGTGAAGACCAGCCCCGGGACTACCAAGCCCGGAAGGAGCAGCTCCCCCACCGTGTGGCCGAAGACGTGGAACTCCCAGTTCGGCCACAGCCGGAGCAGCCCTTCCAGCCAGCCGATGTAGTAATCGGGCTGCGAGGGCGACGCCGTGGAGTAGGGCACGAACGGGCCGTACAGCCAGATCGGGTTGACCTGGAACAGGCCGCCGAGGAGCGCGATGACCCCGAACGTCGCGAACGCCAAACCGATCGACTTCAGCGCGAACTTCGGCCAGACGGGCGTGCCGGTCACCGTGTCCTCGGTCCGTCCGGGGGCTCGGAACTGCGTATGGGTCTGGTGCCACACCACGGCGAGGTGTGCGCCGAGGAGGGTGAAGATCACGACCGGGATGATGAAGATGTGAAGCACGAGTAGTCGGTTCAGGATGTCCGGGCCGGGGAACTCGCCGCCGAAGAACAGGTACGCGACCCATGTTCCGACGAACGGGATCGACAGGATGATCGAGTACGCGATCCGCAGGCCCGCGCCCGAGAGCGCGTCGTCGGGCAGCGAGTAGCCCGAGAACCCGGCCCCGATCCCCGAGAGGAACAGCCCGATGCCGATCAACCAGGAGATCTCCCGAGGCTTTCGAAAGGCCCCGGTGAAGAACACTCGGATGAGATGCGCGATGATGGCGCCCATGAACACGAGCGCCGCCCAGTGGTGCATCTGGCGCATCACCAGGCCCGCCCGGACCTCGAACGACAGGCGCATCACGGAGTCGTAGGCCGCCGACACGGTCTGGCCATGGAGCGGTTGGTACGGCCCCGCGTACGTCACCGGCCGATCGGACGCGAGGTAGAAAAAGGACAGGAACGTCCCGGTCAGGACCAGCAGCAGGAAGCTGTACAGGGCGATCTCGCCGAGCATGAACGCCCAATGGTCGGGAAAGACCTTCCGCAGGTTCCGGCTGATGAACGAGCTGCCTTCGAGGCGCTCGTCGACCCCTTCGACCCACCGCCGGACGATCACGGCGGCAGGTCCCAGAAGCTGGGCCCGACCGGCGCCGTGAAGTCGCCGAGGGCGCGCATGGTCCCGTCGGGATCGATCTCGATGGGCAATTGCGGCAGGGCCCGGGCCGCCGGCCCGTACACCGGCTCCGCGCCGTTCAGCACGTCGAAGGTGGATTGATGACACGGACAACGGAGCTGGTGCACCTCGGCCAGGTACAGCCCCAGTGCGCAGCCGGCGTGGGTGCAGATCTTCGAGTAGGCCACGTAGCCGTCGGGCGCTCCCTCGAGGCGGTCGGCGGGAAGGTGGAGCGATCCCGTCGCGACCCGGATCAGGACCGCCTGCGAGTCGCCCGAGCCCACGAAGTCCTCGGGGAACACGGTGGTGAACGAGTCCACCTCCAGCGTGTCGCGAGTGACGAGGTTCCCGTCGACGTCTACCAGCCGTTGTCCGGAACGCCATTCCGTCCGGAACAGCGACGCGCCCGGAGCGCGGCCCAGGGACCGGATGGGGAAGATGGCGGCAAGCCCGAGCGCCCCCGCCGCCCCTAGCAGCAAGCGGTAGAGGAGCCGGCGACGGCTCATCTCCTCGACCCCGCCGGCCATCGCCTCAGCCGCGGCCCCCTTCTCCTCCGGCGGCTGGGCATGACGCCGGGACTGCGTGATCTGACCGATCCCGGTCATCAGCCGTGTGGCCCACACCATGAGCCCGGCCCCGATCCCGGCCAGGGCCACGAACAGCAGGGCCCCTTCGACCTGCGGTTGGCCCCCGGCGATGTACACGACGAACAGCCCCAGGGCCGCGAGCGTGGCTGCCCCGAACGCCAGCGCGACGACGAGGCTCGCGCGCCTCACGTC
>DASWCX010000203.1:0-8294 GCA_036395815.1 Actinomycetota bacterium
AGCCACGTCCGCGTGTACCGACTGGGCGAGCTGGCCGCCTTCCTCCACGCTGCAGGGCTCGGGAAGGCGCGGGTCAGGAAGCTGTACGACGGGGCCTACGTGCTGGTCGAGGCGGCCAAGCCGTGACCCCGGCCTGCACGCCCGCGGAGATGATGATCGTGGCTTCGGCCCGCCAGCTCGAAGGTGAGCGGGTGTGCTTCGTCGGCGTGGGGCCGCCGAACATCGCGTGCAACCTGGCCAAGCGAACCGTGGCCCCCGACCTGGAGCTGGTCTACGAGGCCGGGGTCTTTGGTGCGGAGCCGGCGAGGCTTCCGCTGTCCATCGGCGATCCCACGCTGGTCACCGGCAGCCTCCTGGTCACCGGCATGTTCGACCTGTTCGCCTACTACCTCCAGGCGGGCCTGATCGACGTGGGCTTCCTGGGCGCGTCCCAGATCGATCGGTTCGGAAACATCGACACCACGGTGATCGGGCCGTACGACAGGCCGAAGGTCCGTCTTCCCGGAAGCGGCGGGGCGTGCGAGATCGCCATCAACGCCAGGAAGGTGTTCGTGATCATGCCCCAGTCGACACGCACATTCGTTCAGACCGTCGACTTCGTCACCAGCCCCGGCCACCAGCCGGAGGGGCGGCCGGCCACGTGGCGCGGCTCCGGCCCCACGGTGGTGGTCACCGGGTTGGGCGTGTACAGCTTCGGCGAGGGCGATGAGATGGAGCTGGCCAGCCTGCACCCCGGGACGACGCTGGATCAGGTCCGCGAGAACACCGGCTGGGACCTGAAGGTCGCCGACCGCCTCCAGGAGACCTCACCGCCCAGCGACGAGGAGCTCCGGCTCATCCGCGAAGAGCTCGACCCCGAGGGCGCCTACACCCGATGAGGGGGTAGGGTTCGCGCCACCAGCCAACGACCAGACGAGGACGAGGAGGGACCGTGAACCGAGATCTGCGAGACACGCCGCTGTACCGGCAGGTCGAAGAGCACTTCAGACGAGCGCTCGAGCCGGCCTTCGGAAGGATCTCCGACGCGGCCGATCCGGTCCCCTCGCCGGACGGCCGGCGGATCGCGTTCACCGGGAGCAAGCTCGAGAAGCTGGAGGGCACCCCCACGACACGGATCTGCCTGGCCGACGCGGCCGAAGGGACGTTCGAGGAGGTGACCGCCGGCCCGAACGACGACCGGCTCCCACGGTGGTCGCCGGACGGCACCGTCCTGGCCTTCGTCTCGGACCGGGCGCAGAAGGGACGCCACCAGCTCTATCTGCTCGAGGCGGGCCGGGTCGGAGAGGCCCGGCCGGCGCCGGCCGTGGACGGCACGATCGAGGACCTCTCCTGGTCACCGGATGGCTCCCAGATCCTTCTCGGGGTGGCGGGCGTGGGCGCGGAGCTGGCGGGGGTCCAGGGTTCCGGCTCCACCAAGAAGGCGGACGAGGAGCTGCCCCCGTGGATCCCCGAGGTCGAGGCCGGCCCCGACGAGAACAGCTGGCGCAGGGCCTGGATGTTCGACGTCGGATCCCGGGAGGTTCGAGCCGTCTCCCGCGAAGGGCTGAACGTGTGGGAGGCGGTCTGGTGCGGCCCAGGGCGGATCGCCGGCATCGTGGCCGACGGGCCCGCCGAGGACACGTGGTACGAGGCACCCCTGGCCCTGATCGACCCTGGCTCGGGCAAGGAGAGCATCCTGTACCGGAGCGACCGCCAGCTGGGGTTCCTGGCCGCTTCGCCCAGCGGCCGCCGGCTCGCGGTGATCGAGGCCATCTGCAGCGACCGCCTGGTGATGGCCGGCGACCTCCTCCTGGTCGATCCCGACACCGGGGACGCCACCAGGGTGGAGTCGGCCGGCGTCGACGTGACGCACGCCGTCTGGCGCGACGAGGCCCGTCTCCTGTTCATCGGCTTTCGCGGGATGGACCTCGTCGTCGGAGAGCTCGACCCGGGGGCAGGGGCGAACGCGTCACGTGAGTTGTGGTCCTCGCATGAGAGCAGCGGCTTCTACGAGCCACGGGTCCAGCCGGCCGGCCCGGACGGGTTTGCGTTGACCCTCCAGAGCTACGATCGCTACCCGGAGGTGGTGGTCGTGGAGGGGGGCCAGGCCCGGACGGTGGTGTCTCTGTCGCACGAGGGCAGCCGGTACGTGCGAGGGATCGCCGAGCGGCTCGACCGGGTGAGCTGGACCGCGCCGGACGGGCTGGAGATCGATGGCCTGCTGGCCCGTCCCGACCGCGACGGGCCGTTCCCCCTGGTCACGAACGTCCACGGCGGCCCTGTGTCGGCCAGGGTGAACACGTGGGGCATGTCGGGGCAGCTCACGCCGCTGCTCGTCTCGAGGGGCTACGCGGTCTTCTTCCCCAACCCTCGAGGAAGCAGCGGACGGGGCCAGGCCTTCGCCGAGATGGTCTACGGGGATATGGGAGGCGGGGACGCCCGCGACATCCTGGCGGGCATCGACGCGCTGGTCGAACGGGGAATGGCCGACCGCGAACGCCTGGGGGTCATGGGCGGGAGCTACGGCGGCTTCATGTCGGCCTGGCTGGTGACCCAGGACGAGCGGTTCGCCGCCGCAGTGGCCTACTCCCCCGTCACCGACTGGTACAGCCAGCACCTCACGAGCAACATCGGCCACTGGGACCGGCTGATCCTCGGGGAGGACCTGCAGAAGCCCGGGGGCGAGTACTTCAAGCGCAGCCCGATCGCCTTCGCCCGCCGGGCCCGGACGCCCACGCTGCTGACCGCGGGCTCGGTCGACCGGTGCACGCCTCCGGGACAGGCACGGGAGTTCTACCAGGCCCTGCTGGAGAACGGGGTGGAGACCGAGCTGGCCATCTACCCGGGTGAGGGGCATGGCGTGCGGAAGCTCCCGGCGACCATCGATTGGGTGGCCCGGACCGTGGCCTGGTTCGAACGCCACATGCCTGCCCGGCCTGGCGAGACCGCGGCCGGCTGAGGATCCGACCACCCGGTATCGAGGCTCCCGGGTCCCGTGCGCATTGACCTGCGGGAGTACCATGCAGGTGGCGAGGGGAGCAGGGGGATGGGTCCGGTGCCGGGTTCGCGGCGGCCGGCGACGTTCATCGTCGCGGTTGCGCTTGTGGCTGTGGGCTGCAGCAGCGGCTCGCCGCGCTCGGTGGAGCCTCCATCCCGGAGCGCGACCCCTTCCGCGATCATCAGCGCTTCGCCCTCGTCGTCAGCGGATGGCGCCGCATTGGTGGCCTCGCTGCCCGAGGGTTGCCAGCAGTCCGTTCCACCTGCCGAAGCCGCGGTCGCGTTCGTCGCGTCGGGCAGGGCCTGGGCCGTTGCTCCCGACGGGACCGGCCTGACGTGCCTGTTCGACACGACCGATCCGGGACCATTCGCGTGGGGCCCCCAGGCCGACCGGGTGGCCCTGGATGGCCTGGAGGTCCGGGGGATCGGAAGCACCGCGACCCGCCCATCGGCGGACGTGGCGCCCATTTATCTGTCCTGGGGCCGCCCCACCGGCAAGGCCATCGTCTACTCGGACGGCCCCAAGCTCGAGAAGGCCCTGATCGGTTCCGACGAGATCGACGACATCACGCCCCTGCAGGAGGTCACGTTCGGCCAGGTCGCCTACCACCCTTCGGGTCTGGCGCTCGCCTTCGAGGTCAGCGGTTCAACCGGGTCGGCCATCTGGCTCTCGTCGAACACGGGGACCGACCCGAAGCGCCTGGTGTGGAGCAAGACCGGGACCGTGTTCGGGGCCCTGGCCTTCGACCTCGGCGGGGACCAGCTCTTCTACGCGGCTCGCGATCCGAAGGGGAAACGGGTGGTCTCCCGGCTCCTGTTGAAGGAGGGCCGAGTAGAGCAGGCCTTCTGGGAGGGAGACCGGGACGTGCAGGGCGTGGCGCTGGCTCCTCCGTCGGGAATCCCCGAGCCTCTGGGGAACGCCCCGCCCTCGGCCATGGCCCTTGACGTCGGGATCGGCTGCGCCGACCGGCAGGCCCTGCTGTCGCTGCTGAACGGCGAGAGCGGCACGCCGCTCCTACCGGACGCCTCCGCCCCCACCACGGTCGTGGGGTGGACCGACCCCTCGCACGTCGTGGTGGCCGAGGGCGGATGCGAGGGCCCGTACGACCTCTGGATCGCCCAAGGGACTGGAACGGGAATCTCGCCAGTCCTGTTGGCGACGGGGGTGGATCAGGGTGCCGTTCGCCTGGCCGAGCCCACCCCTCCACCGCCCCTCCCCGACCTCGGGATCAGCTCCGACTTCGCTTGATGAGGATCACCGGGGCCGGTCGGCCCCGCGGGTGAGATACGCTGAACCGGCACTACGTTTCCCAAAAGGAGGCCGGCCGATGTTGGGACGATTCCTTCAGCTGGGTGTCGGAGCGTCCGTGGGCGTGGTCGGTCTCATCGGCGTCCTCTCCGGTATTGGCAGCCTATCTACCGCGAACGGGAACGCAGGCGACGCGATCGTCGGCGGCATCCTGCTCGGGATCACGGGGTACGCAATCGTGCGCGACCTTCCTGGCTAGCCGTGATCTCTTTCCAGGCCAGCGCGATCGGCGCTCAGCACCTGATCGACGAGCGCGACGTCCGGCCGTTCGAAGGCGAAGATGGACTCGGCTGGATCCCAGAGCCGTGGCGCACTTTCCCCGACGGCCGCCCCCAGCCCAACTGGGAGAGGATCATTCGCCACCAACGCCAGAGCCCTTGAGCCCGGGCCACGTGTTCTCGCGGGCGCTGGAGCGCGACCTGCCCAGGGCCGTTCGGGCCGAGGGATGCCGGATCTGGGACTCGGAGGGCCGGATGTACCTGGACGCCGCGGGCGGAGCCCTCGTGGTCAGCCTCGGGCACGGGGACCGGGAGGTCCTGCGGGCCATGGCCGAGCAGGCCGGCCAGATCTCCTACGCCCACGGGACCCAGTTCACCACCGACTCCCTCGAGACGTACGCCGCCGAGGTGGCCCGCCTGCTTCCCTTCGATGGCGCCCGTATCTACCCGGTCTCCGGTGGCAGCGAGGCAATCGAGACCGCGCTGAAGCTGTCCCGGGCCTATCACCTCGCGCGGGGAGACGACGGGCGCCACAAGGTGATCGCCCGATCGGGTTCGTACCACGGCAACACGCGGGGGGCCCTGGACGCGTCGGGTCGGGAGCCGCTGCGCCGTCCCTACGCGCCCTGGCTCGGCCAGGCCCTCCACGTCCCGGCCGTGTACGAGTACCGGTGCCCGAACCCGTCGCATCCCGACCGGTGCGGCGCGTGGCACGCCGAACGGCTGGACGAGCTGATCCGGGACGAGGATCCCGGCACCGTGGCCTGCTTCGTGGCCGAACCGGTGGGCGGGGCGACGCTGGGAGCATCGGTGCCTCCGGACGACTACTGGCCGGCGGTCCAGGAGGTCTGCCGGTCGCGCGGCGTCCTGCTGGTAGCCGACGAGGTCATGACGGGCTTCGGGCGCACCGGAACCTGGTTCGGGTGCGATCACTGGGCGGTCAGGCCGGACGTCCTGGTCGCGGCGAAGGGCGCCTCCTCAGGCTACTGGCCGTTCGGGTTCGCCGCCTGCTCGGGCGAGGTGTTCGAAGCCATCGCTGGGACCGGCTCCTTCGTCCACGGGTTCACCTACTCCCACAGCGCCGTGGGGGCGGCCGTGGCCCTGGCGGTCCTGCACAGGCTCCGCGAAAGCAACCTGGTGGAGGCCAGCCGGACGAAGGGGGAGCGGCTGGTGAAGGAGCTCACGGCTGGGCTGCAGGACCACCCGCATGTGGGCGATGTCCGGGGACTTGGGCTGATGGCCGGGATCGAGCTGGTGGCCGACCGAGACAGCCGGCGGCCCTACGACCGGACGGAGCGGGTCACCGAGCGGGTCGTGGCCGCGGCCAAGGATCGCGGGGTCCTGCTGTACTCCTCCACCGGGTGCGCGGACGGCACGAACGGCGACCTGGTCATGCTCGGTCCGCCGTTCGTCATCACCGACGAGGAGCTGGACGAGGCGGTGGCCCTGACCCGGGACTCGCTGGCGGCAGTCCTCGGCTGACCCGGACCCGGTTCCGCGTGGCCTGATTTCCCGCCGTCGCGGGCCGGGGGATACACTGCGGTCTCATTTCCCACCGCCACTGGTGAAAGGGGGCGTCGCGTTGGGACGAGACATCTCCGTGACGGTCAACGGATCTTCGCACCAGGCCGAGGTCGAGCCCCGGCAGCTCCTGGTCTACTTCATCCGGGAGACGCTCGGGCTCACCGGGACGAACGTCGGATGCGACACGTCCACGTGCGGGTCGTGCACGGTCCTGGTGGATGGGCGATCCGTGAAGTCCTGCACCATGCTGGCCGTCCAGGCCGACGGCCGCGACATCACCACGATCGAGGGCCTGGCCCATGACGGCCAGATGCACCCGCTGCAGGAAGCCTTCCACGAGCATCACGGCCTCCAGTGCGGCTACTGCACGCCCGGCATGATCATGGCCGCCCACAGCCTCATCGAGGAGAACCCCGACCTGGACGAGCAGTCGGTCCGGATGGGCCTGGAGGGCAACCTGTGCCGGTGCACGGGCTACCAGAACATCGTCACGGCGGTGCTGGCCGCGGCGCGGACGATGGCGGGCGACGCCACGGTGGGAGGAGGCTCCTGATGGCCGTCACGTCGAAGTACGTGGGGACGTCGGTCCTGCGCAAGGAGGACCCGGAGTTGATCACCGGACAGGCCGTCTACACGGACGACCTGGTCGTGCCCGGGATGCTCTGGATGGAGGTGGTCCGGAGCCCGTTCGCCCACGCGAAGATCAACGGCGTCGACGTGTCGAAGGCGCTGGCCATGCCGGGCGTGGTGGCGGCCTTCTCCGGCCAGGACCTCGCCGGGGACTGGACCGGCCCCCTGCTCATGGCCTGGGCGGTGACCCAGGACATCAACAACCCGCCGCACTGGCCGCTGGCGAAGGACAAGGCCCGGCACCAGGGCGACGGCGTGGCGGTGGTGGTGGCGGAGACCCGGGCAGCCGCCGTCGACGCTGCGGAGGCGGTGGACGTCGACTACGAGGAGCTCCCGGTGGTGGTCGACATGGGGGCGGCGCTCGCCGAGGGCGCTCCCCTGGTCCACGAAGAGTTCGGCACGAACAAGTGCTACACGTGGACCCTCAGCAACGGCGAGGTCGACAAGGTGTTCGCCGAGGCCCCCGTCGTGGTGAAGGAGCGGTACGTGATCCAGCGGCAGCTCCCCACGGCGATCGAGCCGCGGTCGGTCCTGGCCCAGCCGAGCACGGCGCAGGGTTCGTTCACCCTGTGGTCGGCCTCGCAGATCCCGCACATCGTGAAGGTCGCCATGACCCTGGGGACCGGCATCCCGGAGTCGAAGCTTCGGGTGATCGCACCGCGGGTCGGGGGCGGGTTCGGCTCGAAGCTGCAGGTGTACGCGGAGGAGATGCTCGGCCTCGTCCTCGCCAAGCGCCTGGGGCGGCCGGTGAAGTGGACCGAGACCCGCGCGGAGAACTACCTGGCCACCCATCACGGGCGCGACCAGATCCAGCAGATGGAGCTGGCAGCCGACGAGGGGGGCAGGATCCGCGGGTACCGCGGGCAGATCCTGGTGAACATGGGGGCCTACCTCATGATCATCACGCCCGGGACCCCCCTGCTGGGGGCGTTCGTGTACTGCGGCGCGTACGGGGGCGAGGCGTACCACGTCGAGTTCACCGGCGTGTTCACGAACACGGTCCCGACCGACGCCTACCGGGGAGCGGGTCGGCCCGAGGCCACGTACGCCATCGAACGAGCCATCGAGGCACTGGCCCGGAAGGTGGGCAAGGACCCCATCGAGATCAGACGGCTCAACTTCCTCCCGTCCTTCACCGAGCCCACCCCGTCGCCGGGCGGCCTCTCCATCGACTCCGGCGACTACGAGGCCACGCTCGACAAGGCCCTGGAGCTGTTCGGGTACGAGGATCTGCGGAACGAGCAGCAGGCCCGCCGGGACCGGGGCGATCCGAAACAGCTCGGGATCGGCTTCTCCACGTACCTCGAGATGTGCGGCCTGGCCCCCTCTCGCGTGCTGAAGGCCCTGAACTACGCGGCCGGCGGGTGGGATGCCGCCTCGATCAGGATCTCCCCCACCGGGAAGGTCGTGATGGCCGTGGGGACCACCCCGCACGGGCAGAGCCACGTGACCACGTTCGCCCAGATCGCCGCCGATGACCTGGGCGTGCCCGTGGACGACATCGAGGTGGTCTTCGGCGATACGGAGCTCGCGCCGTGGGGCATGGACACGTACGGGAGTAGGAGCCTCGCGGTGGGAGGCGTGGCCGTGCACCGAGCCGCGCAGAAGATCGTGGAGAAGGCCCGGAAGATCGCCGC
>DASWCX010000204.1:0-3526 GCA_036395815.1 Actinomycetota bacterium
ACCTGGAGCACGCCGTCCTGGCCCAGCCGGGTGGCGAACACCTGGATCGGCCTGCGCCCGTAGCGCACGGCGTTCGACAGCAGCTCGAAGGCGACCCGCTCGAGATACGGCTGTGGGAGTCCCTGCCACAGCTCCTCCTCGACGGTGACGCCGTCGGGATTCGCCCGAACCCGCTGGGCCGCGGCCCGGATCGCCTCTCGGGGATTGGCGGAGCCGTCGGCGGAGGGTCCGGACCCGACCAGTTCGAGTCCCTCCACCAGGAACTGGAGCTCGTCGGCCCGGCGGAGGGCGCTTTCGACCACCGAGGCCTCCTCCTCGGGATGCTCGCCCTGCTTCAGCATCCGGAGGGCCCCGGAGATCACCGTGAGCGGCGTTCGAAGCTCGTGGGACAGGACCTGGACGAACTCCGCCCGGGCCATGGAGAGGCGCTCGATCTGCTCGCGCCGCTCGCGTTCCTCCTCGAGGAGCCTGCGGAGGTCCTCCATCGCCGCGGGCAGGACCCGCTGGTCCAGCTCCGGCTCGCCGGAGGAGGCCCTGCGGATCGCGGAACACAGCTCGTCGATGGTTCCGCCCTTGACCACGTAGCCGATGGCACCCGCCGTCAGCATGTCCCGGACCGTGGCCGGGTCGTCGGACCACGTGAGGGCGACGATCTTGGTCGTGGGCTGGTCGTTGGTGATCTTGCGAGCGGCGTTGACCCCGTCGCCGTCCGGCATCCTCACGTCCATCAGGACGACGTCGGGCTCGAGCTCGGTGACGAGCTGAACGGCCTCCCGGCCGCCGCCCGCTTCGCCCACGACCTCGATCCCGCCATCGAGTGCCAGAGCTTCTCGAAGCATGGTGCGTGTGCTCGGGGAGTCGTCGACCACCATGACCCGGACCCGATCCTGCATGCGCTTAGGGTATCGGCTTGCTTGGGAAATTCCTAACTAGACGTTCGGCCCACCCCCGCCCTACCTACAATCGGTCTCCGTGGGTGCCCCGAGCGACCTACTCCGAATCTCCACGGAGATCGTGGCGTGCCGTCGCTGTCCACGACTGGTGGAGTGGCGCGAACGGGTCGCGACCGAGAAGCGGGCCGCCTTCGCCGACCAGGAGTACTGGGGCCGGCCGGTCCCGGGATTCGGCGATCCGCAGGCCCGGATCCTGATCGTGGGATTGGCCCCCGCCGCCCACGGCGGGAACCGGACGGGCCGGATCTTCACCGGCGACCGGTCGGGCGACTTCCTGTTCGCCGCGCTCCACCGGTTCGGGCTGGCGAACCAGCCCCGGTCGATCGCCCGTGATGACGGGCTCCGGCTTCTTGGCGCCTACGTGGCGGCCGTCAACCGGTGCGCGCCCCCGGGCAACCGACCCACTCCCGAGGAGCGGGACAACTGCGTGCCGTATCTGGCCCGCGAGATCTCGGCCCTGGACCGTCTGCGCGTCCTGGTGTGCCTCGGCTCCTTCGCGTGGGACGGGGCCCTTCGGGCCGTGGCCCTGGCCGGCCACGCCATCCCGAGGCCGAGGCCGAAGTTCGGGCACCGCGCCGAGGCCGACGTGGGACCTTATCGACTGCTGGGGTGTTTTCATCCGAGCCAGCAGAACACGTTCACCGGGAAGCTCAGCTCGGAGATGATGGAGGACGTGTTCCGAAGGGCGATGGAGCTGGCGGGCCTGCACACAGGGTGAGGCCGGCCGTTCGCGGCGTCGCGCGTATCCTCTCTTTCATGCGGCGCGGAGGCGGACACTACCACCTTGTGATCCCGGACCCGGAGGCGGGCCCGGTCAGCAGGCACACCGTCCGGCGGGTCATCCGGACCTTCCGGCCCTACCGGCGAACCGTCCTGTTCGTCGGCGCCCTGATCGTGATCACGTCCACGCTGGGCGTGGTGAACCCGCTGCTGATCAGGAGCGTGTTCCGCGCCCTGTTCCCCGTCAGCGGACACCTGACGCTCAAGCCCCGCCTGCACCAGCTGTACTTCCTGGTCGGCCTCATGGTGGCCATACCCATCGTCTCGGGCTTCATCGGCATCGGCCAGACCTACCTGGCGAACGTGGTCGGCCAGCGGGTGATGCAGGACCTCCGAAACGCGTTGTACTCCCACCTCCAGCGCATGCCCCTCCGCTTCTTCACCACCACCCGGACCGGCGAGATCCAGTCGCGACTCGCCAACGACGTGGGCGGGGTGCAATCGGTCGTGACCGACACCGCCTCCGGCATGCTGGCGAACGTGGTGATCCTCATCAGCACGCTGGCGGCGATGATCCTCCTGTCGTGGCAGCTCACCGTGCTGTCGCTGATCCTCACCCCGTTGTTCGTGTGGCTTACCTACCGGGTGGGCAAGGCCCGCGGCGAGATTGCCCGCGCCACCCAGAAATCCCTGGCGGACATGAGCGCCATCACCGAGGAGACGCTGTCGGTGTCGGGGATCCTGCTGTCGAAGGCGTTCGGCCGGCAGGACTACGAGATCGGGCGGTTCAGGAGCGAGAACGAGCGCCTGGCCGCGTTGGAGATCCGCCAGCAGATGATCGGGCGGACCTTCTTCGCCATCGTGCAGATCTTCTTCTCGATCACGCCCGCGCTGGTGTACCTGGTGGCGGGGATCGTGACGGCCAACGGTTCGGCGCACCTGGACGCCGGGACCATCGTGGCCTTCACCACGCTCCAGAGCCGCCTGTTCTTCCCCATCGGCTCGATGCTCCAGACCTCGGTGGAGGTCCAGTCCTCGATGGCCCTGTTCGAACGGATCTTCGAGTACCTGGACATGCCGCACGAGATCGTCGACTCGCCGCAGGCCCGGGCGGTGCCGAAGGAGTCCGTGCACGGGTCGGTGCAATTCGATCGCGTGTCGTTTCGGTACGACGAACCGCGGCCCGAGTCCGAGCCGGGGGCGGGGGAGGCGGAGGCCCTGGCGACCCTGGACCCGGCCGCCATTGCCGCCTCGACCCCGGTCTCACCGAGCGGCAACGGCCAGCCCGCCCCCCGGGAGTGGACGCTGGAGGACGTCGACTTCGAGATCGAACCCGGCCAGCTCGCCGCGCTGGTCGGCCCCAGCGGGGCCGGCAAGACCACCATCACGTATCTGGCCCCGCGGTTCTACGACGTGCAGCGGGGAGCGGTGCGGATCGACGGGACGGACGTCCGGGAGATCAAGCTCGACTCGCTGGGCGAGATCATCGGGATGGTCACCCAGGAGACCTACCTGTTTCACACGACGGTCCGTCAGAACCTGCTGTACGGCAAGCCGGACGCCACCCAGGAGGAGCTCGAGGCCGCGTCGAGGGCGGCGTTCATCCACGACCGGATCGCCGAGCTGCCCGACGGCTACGACACGCTGGTCGGCGAGCGCGGCTACCGCCTGTCCGGCGGGGAGAAGCAGCGCCTGGCCATCGCCCGGGTGATCCTCAAGGACCCTCAGATCCTGATCCTTGACGAGGCCACGTCCTCGCTCGACACCACGAGCGAGCGCCTGGTCCAGGAGGCCCTGCGCCCACTGATGCGCGGTCGAACCACCCTGGCGATCGCCCACCGGCTGTCCACGAT
>DASWCX010000205.1:0-3201 GCA_036395815.1 Actinomycetota bacterium
GTGGCCCGGGCGGCGCTGGAGGCGGGCGCCACCTGGCTCGGCGTGGCCCTGGTCGAGGAGGGGATCCGCCTGCGTGACGCAGGGATCACCGCGCCGGTCCTGGTGCTGACGGAGTTCCCCCCCGGGTCGGAGAAGGAGGCCCTGGCGGCGGCCCTCACCCCAGTCCTGTACACCGACGACGGGCTGGCCGCGGTGGCCCGGGCCGCCGCCGACATCGGCTCCCCGGTGGGCGCGCACGTGAAGCTGGACACGGGCATGCACCGGGTCGGACTGCCCCCGGACCGGGCCGAGGGCTTCGTGCGGGCGCTGGTGGAAGCCGGGCTGGGGTTCGACGGCCTGTGGACCCACTTCGCGAAGGCAGACGACCCGGAGGACCCGTTCGTGCAGCACCAGCTCGAATGGTTCCTGGAGACCGCCCGGCGGGTGGAGGGGGCCGGTTTTCGTCCCCGCTACCGGCACGTGGCGAACAGCGCCGCGATCATGGCCGAGCCCCGGGCCCACCTGGACCTGGTGCGGCTGGGCATCGCGATGTACGGGCTGGCGCCCGGGCCCGGGCTGGCCGGGAGGGCGGACCTTCGTCCCGCCCTGGCGTTCCGGAGCCAGGTGTCGATGGTCAAGCGGGTGGCGGCGGGGGAGGGTGTGTCCTACGGGCTGCGGTACCGCCTGGACCGCGAGTCCACCATCGCCACGGTGAGCGCGGGGTACGCGGACGGCTACCGGCGCCTGGTCTCGGGCCGCCCGAGCGTCCTGATCCGGGGGAGCAGGTACCCGGTGGCCGGTGTGGTCTGCATGGACCAGTTCATGGTCGACTGCGGCGACGACCACGTCGAGCCGGGGGACGAGGTGGTCCTCATCGGCCGGCAGGGCGAGGAGGAGATCGGCGCCGACGAGGTCGCGGGCTGGATGGGAACGATCAACTACGAGGTGGTGTGCGGGGTGAGCGCCCGCGTGCCGAGGGAGTACGTGGGGTGACGGCCGGCCGGACCGGACACGGGCGGACCGCTCGGCGGGTGGTGATCGCCGCAGCCGGGATCGGCGTGGCTGCCGCGGCCACGGTGGCGGCGGAGCGCGCCCTGATCCGGCGGGCCCGGTCCGTTCCCGACGTCGCCAGAGGAGAGGCGCTCGACCAGCGCCCCGGTCGGGAGACGCGGGTCCGTTCGTTCGACGGGACCGAGCTGGCGGTGAACGTGGTCGGGCCGGACGGGGCCGATGCCCCGACGTTCCTGTTCTGCCACGGGTTCACCCTGGACATGACGGCGTGGCACTACCAGTGGAAGCACCTGTCGCGGCGTCGCCGCTGCGTGCTGTTCGACCATCGCGGCCACGGCAGGAGCGCCCCTGCGGCCGGCGGCGACTACTCCCTCCAGGCGTTCGGTCACGACCTCCAGGCCGTGCTGGACGCCTCCGTCCCGGAGGGCCCGGCCGTTCTGGTCGGCCACAGCCTGGGCGGGATGGCCATCCTGGCCCTCGCCGCCGAACACCCCGAGGAGTTCGGGGACCGGGTTCGCGGCGTGGTCCTGGCCAACACGGCCGCCGCGGACCTGCTGCGGGTGGTCCTGGGAAACCTGGGGTCGAAGGCCGCCCTCTGGCTGCTCCCGGCGGCCCGCCGGTTCGTGTCCGACCCCCGGCGCGCGTACCGCCTGCGGTCGCGGTTGGTGGGCGGAGGGGCGGACCTCGCGTTCCTGATCGCGCGGGCCACGAACTTCGGTCCGTCGGCGGCGCCGTCGATGATCGATCACGTGGTGTCGATCTCGGCCCGCGCCCCGGTCGAGGTGTGGACGGACGTGATGGCCAGCATGCTCGAGATGGACCTCGGCCACGCCCTGGAGCACGTTCGGGTCCCGGCGCTGGTGGTGGCGAGCGACCTCGACCGGCTCACGCCGCCCGCCACGTCCCGGGCGATGGCGGCGAAGCTCCCTCAGGCCCGGGTGGTCGAGATCGAGGGCGCCGGCCACTGCGCGATGCTCGAACGGCACCAGGAGTTCAACCGGCTGGTGGAGGAGTTCGCCCGAGAGGCGCTCGGGGCCGAGCAGGAAACGGTCACCGCGTGATCACGAGGGTCCCGGGGATCCAGGTGGGCCACTGGACGGACCCGGTCGGGCTGACCGGCTGCACGGTGATCCTGTGTCCCGAGGGGACGGTCGGCTCGGGCGAGGTCAGGGGTGGCGCGCCCGGCACCCGGGAAACGGACCTGCTCCGGCCGGGCATGCTCGTGCAGCACGTGAACGCCGTGCTGCTTACGGGGGGAAGCGCGTTCGGCCTGGCGGCGGCGGACGGCGTGATGCGGTTCCTCGGGGAACGGGGCGTGGGGTTCGACACCCAAGTCCGGCGAGTCCCGATCGTGCCGGCCGCGGCGCTTTTCGACCTGTGGGTGGGCGATCCGGACGCCCGGCCCGGTCCGAGCGACGGGTACGAGGCCTGCCTGGCCGCGTCCGACCAGGTTCCCGAAGGCAACGTCGGCGCCGGCACGGGCGCGACGGTTGCCAAGCTGGCCGGCCCGGGCGGCGCCGTGAAGGCGGGCCTGGGCACGGCCTCCCGCGAGGACGGCGAGCTCGTGGTGGGGGCCCTGGCCGCGGTCAACGCCGTGGGCGAGGTGCTGGACGAGCACGGGGAGGTCCTGGCGGGCTCGCGCCTGGACCCTTCGGAGGAGCCGGAGGCCGGCACGAACACCACCCTGGTGGTCGTGGCGACCAACGCCCGGCTCACCAGGGAGCGGGCCCATCTCCTGGCGCGAGCCTCCCACGAGGGGCTCACGGGAGCCATCCGGCCCGCGCACACCATCTGGGACGGAGACACGGTGTTCTCCCTCGCCACCGGCCAGGTCGAGGCGGACCAGCGCCGGGTCGAGGCGCTGGCGGTGGAGGCGGTCATGGAGGCGATCCGCCGCGGGGTCCTCTCGGCGGAATCGATCCCCGGCCTCCCGGCCGTGGCGGAGCGAGCCCCCTGACCCTGGCGGGCGGGTTTGGAGCCCGCCCATAGAATGGGTGTCGCGCTGCCCGCGATGGACCGATCCGGCTTCCCCCTGGACGAGAGGTGTTCTCTTGGTCATGACGCTGGAAGAGCTGGCTCGGGAGGCTTCGACCTGCACCCGGTGCAGGCTGGCGCAGGGCAGGACCCAGGTCGTGTTCGGCACCGGGGATCCCCACGCCGACCTCATGTTCATCGGGGAGGGGCCGGGCTACTACGAGGACAAGCAGGGCG
>DASWCX010000206.1:0-2091 GCA_036395815.1 Actinomycetota bacterium
AACCGGAAGTACCTGGACCGCAGCGACAGACTCTCCAGGAACGCCCGCACGGCGTCCTCGTCGTCCCGGCGGACCGGACGGACCCGGACGGTGGAGCCGTCCCGGAGCACCACGTCCGCCACGCGGTGCTCCGGATAGGCCACCGCCGGTTCGGTCGGCTCCATGTCGGCATGGTAGTCCAGGGCGAGCGGGACCTCGGCCCGAGCGGCCCGTCGAGAAAGGGTCACCCGGCCCTATGCCGCGTGACCGCGGGGCCCGAACCTTGGCCCGGAAGGAGGTCACCATGGCCAAGTGGCAGGATTTCGAGCGGTGTCCTCACTGCGGGCTGGACTTCGCCACCGGCGAGGGCGATCGGGCCTGCTCATGGGGAGACTGCGCCTACCTCCCGGAGGAGCTCAACGTCTTCTGCGACTACTGCCGGTTCAACTTCTACACGATGGAGGGCAATCCCCCGTGCCCCGACCAGCTGGCGTGCGAGCACTCGGCCGGCCCGCTCGAGCACGTGGAGAACTACCGGCGCTGGCTCGCCGAGCGCCAGACGGCGGCCACCGCCCCGTAGGCCCGGCCCGCCCCGGCCCTCAGCAGGACCGGGAGGGCTCCACCCACCCCCACCAGGAGCCATTCGCGGGGGGGGAGGTGGGCCGTGGCGAACAGGCCGTGCGCGGCCGGCCACGCCACCACCAGCAGCTGCAGGCCGATCCCACCGGCCACCGCCGCGATCAGCCACGGGTTGGAGAGCAAACCGGTGGTGGGGCGGCGGGCCACCCACGCGTAGAGCAGATGCCCGACGACCAGCACGGTGAACATCTCCGCCCGGGCGTGTGCCCAGGGCTCGTGCCAGACGAACCGCTCCACGGCGAGGCTCCCGATGGAGCTGCCGGCGATCAGGGCCGCCCGGCCCGAGAGCAGCCCGAGGCGCCGTCCGCCGAGGAGGCGGTCGCTCGGTGAGCGCGGGGCCCGGGCCATGAGGTTCGGATCGGCCCGGTCCAACCCCAGGGCGATTGCCGGCAGCCCGTCGGTCAGCAGGTTGATCCACAGGAGCTGGAGGGGCAGCAGCGGGACCCCGATGGCCGGGAAGAGGATCAGCGTGCCGATCACGACCGTGATCTCCGACAGGTTGCCCGCGACCAGATAGTCGACAACCTTGCGGATGTTGTCGTAGATGGCCCGGCCCTCCCGAACGGCGGTGACGATCGTGGCGAGGTTGTCGTCGGTGATCACCATGTCGGCGGATTCCCGGGCCACGTCGCTCCCGGACCGCCCCATCGCCACGCCGATGTCGGCCTGCCGCAGCGCCGGCGCGTCGTTCACTCCGTCCCCGGTCACGGCCACCACCTGACCCTGGGCCTGCAGGGCCCGGACCAGCTCCAGCTTCTGCTGGGGGTCCACCCGCGCGAAGACCGGAGCCTCGAGAAGGTCGCTGTCGCCGGACTCGAGCTCGGCGCCCTCGACCACCCGCTCACCGGGCCGGAGCAGCCCGGCCTCCTCCGCGATGGCCGCCGCCGTTCCCGGATGGTCGCCCGTCACCATGACCAGGCGGATCCCGGCCGACCGGGTGTCCGCGACGGCGTCGACAGCCTCCGAACGGAGCGGATCGCGCATCCCGGCCAGGCCCACCAACGTGAGGTCTCGCTCCGCGGCGTCGATGTCAGCGGGAGGTGAGGGCAACCTTCGGCGGGCCAGGGCCAGGACGCGCATGCCTCGCTCGGCCATCGCGGTGGCGGACCGGAGGATCGCCTGCCGTTCGCCCCGGCCCAACGGGACTCGTGCCCCGTCTGCCCGTATGACGTCCGTACACAGAAGGAGCACCGCCTCCGGGGCGCCCTTCACCAACAGCACGGCACCCGGCCCGTCCACGTGGAGCGTGCACATCCGGCGGGTGTCGGCGTCGAAGGGGCGAGCGTCCAGGCGCGGGTGTGCTCTGCGGAGGGTCGCGGCCCGTTCGAGGCCCACCCCTTCGAGCAGCGCGATCTCCAGCGGGTCTCCCACCGGTGGGGCCAGGCTGGCGTCGTTGCACAATGCGGCCACCTCGGCGACCGGCCCGGATAGGGTGGGATCGAGCTCAGAGAACGGCCGGGGGGAGCCGCCCAG
>DASWCX010000207.1:0-1877 GCA_036395815.1 Actinomycetota bacterium
CTGGGCGGCTAGCGTTCGGGGCCTCGATCAACCGGCCGAAGAACGGACGGGCCCGGGGAAAAAGAAGGAGAACAGGAGGTCTCGATGCCGCTTCGTCCGCGGCTCGTCATCCTCCCCCTGCTACTGCTCGCCTCGGTCGCCCCCTCCGTCGGCTCGGGTCCATCCGGCGGCTGGGCATGGCCCGTCGTGGGCCCGGTCATCCGGGGCTTCGACCCACCATCCACGCCCTTCGGCGCGGGCCATCGCGGGATCGACATCGCGGTCCCCATCGGAACGCCGGTGCTCGCGCCGGCGCCGGGCTTCGTGGCATTCGCGGGCGACGTCGCCGGCCACCTGTTCGTTACAGTGGATCACGGCGGTGGGCTGTCATCGACGTACTCGTGGGCCTCCGCCATCCTGGTCCGCAAGGGCGACGCTGTGGCTCGAGGGTCGGCGGTGGCGCTCACCGGGACCGGCCACCCTGGCGTGGAGCCGCCACATCTCCACTTCGGCGTTCGGCAAGAGGGCGCGTACGTGGATCCGCTTGCGTTCCTCGCTCCCCTGAGCCTCGTCGGGCTGATCCGGTTGGCTCCCGTCCTGCCCCCCACCGGATGAGCTGAACGGCGCCTCACCGGGCCCGCCTAGAATGGGCGCCCGTTCGACGGAGGGTCGCCCACCTGTTCCCTGATCAGCTCCGCGTTCTGTCGAAGGCCGCGCTGGCGGTCCTCGTGATGAGCGTCCCGATCAACCTGTTGGCCGGGCGGGCCTTCGGACAGGCTGCCGAGCCCGGATCGGCGTTCGCCTGGCCGCAGTTCCAAGGGGGTGCCTCGCACCCGGGGACGGCTGAGGGTCCGCCGCCCCCGTACCGGCAGTCCTGGGCCTTTCCCGTGGCACCGATCGGGCAGCAAGGCGCCTCGGCTCCAGTCGTCGTCGCCGACGAGGCCATCGTGGTGGGGCCCGCCGCCGTGTACGGGATCGACCTGGCTACCGGACAGGAGCGGTGGACGCTCGCGCGCGCCGAGGGCCCCTCGACCACGCCGGCGGTGGCGACCGTCAAGGGGACCGCGGTCCTGTTGTTCACCGAGGGCTCCTCGAGCTCGGACACGAAGCTCCGGGCGGTGGGGCTGGCCGACCGAAAGCCGGCCTGGGCCACACCGTTCACCCTCGGTGAGCAGAGCCACTCCGGTGTGACGGTGGCCGGTGGCACCGCGTTCGTGGGGGACGACGCCGGCCACGTCTTCGCCGTCGACCTGGCCACCGGCAAGGAGCGGTGGTCGGTTCTGCTGAACGACGGGGTGCAGGGACCGGTCACGGTTGCGGACGGCACCGTTTACACGGTGCCCCAGGGACGGCTGGCCATCGGCGCGGCGGCCACCCCCACGCCGTCGCCGTCTCCTTCGCCGTCGGGGCAGGTCGTCGGAGAGCCAAACCGTCTGTCGCTGGTCGCGCTGTCCGCGTCCTCCGGCGACCCCTCATGGGTCGTCCCGCTCCCGTTGGGGACCGTCTTCACCTCGCTGCCGGTCGTAGACGAGCAATCGGTCTACGTGGCGGTTTCGGACAGCCAGTTGAACGGAGAGCTGATCGCCATGAATGCGGCCGATGGCGCGGTGCGATGGGTGCACCGTGGCGTCGGGCCGGTGTGGCAGACGTCGTCGCCCACGGTGGCCGGTGGCGCCGTGTACGTCGCCGACGGGCGCGGCGGACTGTGGAAGTTCGATCCCGCGAACGGGAAGAGACTGTTCGACTTCCAGTTCAACGAGTTCATCCGCCGAAGCTCGCCGGTGGTCGTGAGAGGTACGTCCGTCCTGGTCGGCCTCGGCGATGGGCGGGTGGTGGCGGTGGACGCCTCATCCGGTCATGAGGTCTGGGAGTCGGAGAGGGGTCCGGGCCTGGTCGGC
>DASWCX010000208.1:0-3508 GCA_036395815.1 Actinomycetota bacterium
CGACTGCCTATTGTTGCCGAGAGGCCCCCGCCCCCAGGGTCCCCCGATCATGATCGGAACGACCGGTCCTCGGATGCTCCGGCTGGCCGCCGCCCACGCTGACGGGTGGAACGCCTGGTTCAGCTGGTACGGCAACACGGCCGAGGGCGTGGCCGCGCTCCGCGAGAAGGTCGACCAGGCGTGCGCGGCCGAAGGCCGCGATCCGGCCACGTTGGACCGAACCGTGGCTGTCCTGGTGCAGGTGGGGGAGGGGGAGCTGCTGCGCCGGAGCGGACGATACGAGACCCCGCCGCCGCTCCGTGGCTCGGCGGAGGAGATGGCCGCTGCGCTTCGGCGGTTCGCCTCGGAAGGGATCTCCCACGTGCAGCTCGTCGTGGACCCGATCACCATCGAGTCGATCGAAAGCCTGGCAGGGATGCTCGAAGCCCTCGACCGCTAGGGACTGTGCATTCCGGTGCGCGGCGTCGCATCATTGGGGGGATGGAGATGGCGGCGGAAGCCGAAGCCGGGTCGGCGCATCCCACCCGGTACTGGCACCGCCTGGATGACGGGCGGGTCCAGTGCGACGTGTGCCCGCGGGCCTGCCGCCTGCAGGAGGGCCAGCGAGGCCTGTGCTTCGTCCGGATGCGGCAGGACGACCGGATCGTGCTCACCACGTACGGACGATCCAGCGGCTACTGCGTCGATCCCATCGAGAAGAAGCCGCTCAATCATTTCCTGCCCGGAACGCCGGTGCTCTCGTTCGGCACCGCCGGCTGCAACCTGGCCTGCCGGTTCTGCCAGAACTGGGACATCTCGAAGTCGCGGGAGATCGACACGCTGGCCGACGCCGCCTCCCCGGAGGAGATCGCCGCCGCCGCGCTGCGCCTCGGGTGCCGGAGCGTGGCGTTCACCTACAACGATCCGGTGATCTTCATGGAGTACGCCATCGACGTGGCCCGGGCCTGCCACGCGGCGGGGCTGAAGGCCGTGGCCGTCACGGCGGGCTACATGTGCGACGAGCCCAGGGCCGAGTTCTACCGCTTCATGGACGCGGCGAACGTCGACCTCAAGGGCTTCACCGAGGACTTCTACCACCGGATCTGCGCCGGGCACCTCGGGCCCGTGCTGGAGACGCTCGAGTACCTGAAGCACGAGACCGACGTGTGGTTCGAGATCACCAACCTGCTGATCCCGGGGGCGAACGACTCCGATGGGGAGATCGACCAGATGACCCGGTGGATCGTGGAGCGGCTCGGGCCGGACGTCCCCGTTCACTTCACCGCGTTCCACCCGGACTGGAAGATGCTCGACCGGCCCCCCACGCCGCCGGCCACCCTCACTCGGGCGCGCCGGATCGCGGTGGCGAACGGGGTCCGGTACGCCTATACGGGGAACGTGCACGACTCCGAGGGCGGCAGCACGTTCTGCCATGAGTGCGGGGCGCTGTTGATCGAGCGCGACTGGTACGAGCTGGGGGAGTGGAACCTCACCGGGGACGGGAGGTGCCGGGCGTGCGGCGCGCCCTGTCCCGGGGTGCTCGACGGCCGGCCCGGCGGTTGGGGCCGGCGCCGGCTTCCGGTTCGGCTTCGATCCGGGTGAGCGCGCCGCGGGTCCGGCCCGCCGCGGCGGCGGGAACCTTCTACCCACAGGATCCGAAGGCGCTGACGGCCACCGTGGACGCGCTCATGGAGGCGGCCACACCGCCGGAGGACGCGTGGGAGCCGAAGGGGCTGATCGTGCCGCACGCGGGCTACAGGTACTCCGGGCCAGTGGCGGCCTCGGCCTATTCGCTGCTCGCCCGGATCCCGGTCCTGCCGGTCCGGGTGGCCGTGCTCGGGCCGGCGCACTTCGTGGGGATCCCCGGCGCGTCGGTGCCCCGGGCCGCCGCGTGGGCCACGCCACTCGGCGAGGTGCCGATCGACCCGAAGCTGAGGGAGGCGGCCGTCGCCGCCGGCGCCATCGTGGACGACGGCCCCCACGGGCCCGAGCACGCCGTCGAGGTGCAGCTCCCGTTCCTCCAACGGATCGTGGGGCCCTCGCTCTCCGTCCTCCCGGTGGCGGTGGGCCACGCGGACCCGGTCCGGACGGCCGCCCTGATCGGGGCGCTGGCTGAGGTCCCCGGCACCCTCGTGATGGCGAGCACCGACCTCAGCCACTACCACACCCAGAGAGAGGCGCGCGTCCTCGACGCCCGGACGGCCGAGGCGGCGGTGCGGCGCGATTCGGATGCCATCGGACCGGAGGACGCCTGCGGCGTGCACGCGCTCCGGGGGATGGTTGAGCACGCCCGCGGCCGGGGACTGGCCATCCGCCTGCTCGACCTCCGGACGTCGGCCGACACGGGCGGCGACCCGCTCCGGGTGGTTGGCTACGGGGCGTTCGCCCTCGCCTAGGGTTTCTTCTCCATCGGCGAGGGCGAGACGTTCGGCTACCTCCGTTGGCCGTGGCTCCGCGCCGAGGTTCGGGGCATGACCTCCTCGTGCGGCGGGACCTCCTCGCCCACGACGTACAGGAAGTAGTAGGCCCCCATGTCGCCGATGAACTTGAACCGCTTCTTCAGGTCGGCCGTGGTCTCGGCGAATCCCCCGTGGGACCGGAGGTACTTGCGGAACGATCCGTACCGCACGTTCAGTTCGACCATCGTGGCAGCGTTTGCCACCGTCGCCTCGATCTTCCGTCGGTTGCGCACGATCCGGGTGTCGGCGGCCAGCGCGTCGATCTCCTTGGGGCTCAGCCGCGCGATCCGCTCCGGGTCGAAGTCGAAGAACGCCTCCTTGAACCCGGGCCACTTCGACTCGATCACCCGCCAGCTGATGCCGGTCTGGAACACCGCCTTCGACATCACCTCGAGGTAGTCGTTCAGCCGCTTCGGCCGGATCTGCTTGGGCGCCTCCATCCCACACCTCCTCGGTCGCCGAGACGGTAATACGACGAACGGCCCCGGTGAAATCCGACATCGAAAAGGACCCGCCCCGATACGGGGCGGGCCCTAATTCGACGCAAGCCGTCGATCAGGCCACGGGCCTGACGTTGGCGGCCTGGGGGCCCTTCTGGCCCTGGGTCAGGTCGAACTCGACCTTCTGGTTCTCCTCCAGGTTCCGGTAGCCCGTCCCCGCGATCGCGCTGAAATGCACGAACACGTCGGGGCCGCCGTCGTCCTGGGTGATGAAGCCGAACCCCTTCTCGGGGTTGAACCACTTCACGGTGCCTGTGCTCACTAGCTGTTCCCTCCTTCCTCGCCCGTTGCGAGCCCTGAAGGATGGCTCGGTCTTGGGCTCCGGCCCGGGGGCCGGGAGGGAACTGCTGCAAGCTCATGTGGCCACTGCCGAACCCTCGCCGGTAAGCATACCTGCTGTCCGGCTGCGGGTCACCTCGGGCCGCCATGGCCCGGGGAGGGGTTGCCCCCGTCCTCGCCGGAACCCCAGAATGGGGCGCCACCAACGGGTCCGGGAAGGAGATGGGATGCCCAGAGTGGAGCTCGACGTCGAGACGAACCTCTCCCCGGAGCGGGTGAAGGACGCCTTGC
>DASWCX010000209.1:0-5950 GCA_036395815.1 Actinomycetota bacterium
CGCTTCGAGCCTGCCGTTCCTCGAGGTGGGCCCGGCCCTCGTCGGTGATGGAGTAGACGTGCTTGCCGTCGACGTCCTCGCTGGTGAGCAGGCCCTGCTCCTCGAGCATCTGGAGGGTGGGGTAGATCGAGCCGGGGCTGGGATGCCACATCCCCCCGCTGCGCTCCTCCAGCTCCCGGATCAGGTCATAGCCGTGCATCGGGTGCTCGGCCACCACGGTGAGCAGGGCGGTGCGGACGTCGCCGCGGCGGGCTCGCCCCCGTCCGTGGGGCGGCCCGAACCACCCGCCGCGCGGACGCATCCACGGCGGCGCGAAATCCTGATGGTGGCGGCGATGGTGTTCATGCCGTCCGTGGTGGTGCCTTGCTCCCTCATCGGTTCCGTGCATCTCGGCTCCTTTCGTTTCGGACCTCTCGGGCCGCTGTACCGATGCGATACGATATAACGCGATCGCACGTGGTTGTCAAGTCGGGAACGGAGAAAGGAGTTCGAAACGACGCGGCATTCCGTGGCATGCTCTGCACCGAACGGGGGCGCGGGGTGGGCAGGATCACGGGGCTCGAGGAGCATCTGGAGGCGGCCGGGCGCTTCTACGGCCAGGCGGTCGACCTGGCGAAGGTCCGGGTGAAGAGCAGCCCGCTGGTGTTCGGTGGAGCTGCCGCGTGGACCTGCAACAACGTGGTTCGGTTCAAGGCGAAGCGGGCCGAGGAGGTCGACCTAGGCACCTTCATCCACGAGCTCGGCCATGTCTGGGAGCACCAGACCGGCCAGGCCCAGTTGCTGAAGGGCTTGGTGGAGCAGGCGGGGCGGCTCCGAGGGAAGGATCCGTATGACTTCGGCGGCCCGGCGGGGGCGGGCAGGACGGCACGCCTTCAGGACCTGACGAAGGAGAGCCAGGCCATGATCCTTCAGGAGTGCTGGAGGGCCCTCCAAGGCGAGACCGCCGACACGGACGGCAACGCGTTCACCCCCGAGTACGTGGCCGACCTCAAGAGGCTGACCGAGGGAGCCGGCATCGGCTCGGCGCCGAGCGGCAGGCGCGGTCCCGCGAGCTGGGTCGACGCCGCGGCCGCCGCGATCACGAACGGCGTGCTGGCACTGGTCGGCTCGTAGCTCGCGGAGCTCGCGGACTGGCCCTACGTGACCGGAGCGTCCCAGGCGGCAGCCCACGTCTTCGGGCCGATGACACCATCGACGGGGAGTCCCTTCTCTTTCTGGAACTGCCGGCAGATCTCTTCGGACTCATTGCCGTATTCCCCGTCGACGTCGAGGTGCCACCCGCGATCCTTCATCTGGGCCTGCCACTCGCGAACGTCGGCGCCTGTGGTGAGCGGCGACGTCAGCAGGATGGATCGGCCGGGCCACTTCGGATTCTGCGGGCGCAGGGCGTGCGTGGAGGCCTCACCGTCGTACTGCGGTCGCCCGTATCCGAGGATGTAGGACCCGAACGCGCGAGATCTGCGTTGGACCTGGCCACCGTTGGAGTCCGAACCCGCCGACGTGTTCCCCTCGATCGTCGTGACGGCGGTCGAGCCGACCTCCTCGACGATCCCGACATGGTTCGCTCCGGCGTGCTCTCCCTGGAAGTGATAGAAGATGACGTCCCCCTCCGCCGGCTTTGCCTGGAACCACCCCTTGGACTCGAACCATGCCCGGCCCCTTTCAGCGGCCGCGAATCCCTTCGAGGTCGTCGCGGGCAGCGGGATGCCGGCGTTGTAGAAGCAGTAGCTCACGAATTCGGCGCACCAGGGGACGCCGTCGAACCCATACCATTGCCCGAACTTCTGATGGTTCGACTCGGGCGGCTGCTCGGTGATCCCGAGTTCCGACCGGGCGATGTCGAGAACGTCCTTCGGTGTGGCCATCTCCCCCTCCCCCGTGGATCCGTGTGCCGATGCGGGCCCCTCCGGCCATTCTCCCCGAAATGCGTCACCGACGCATCACCGTCGTCGTCACCACAGGCCGAGGAACCGGCGGGCCGGACGGGAGCGTGAGCCTAGACTTCTCCCCGGTGACGTGCCCGTCGTGCGGCCGAGAGAACCCTGAGGGGTTCCAGTTCTGCGGGTACTGCGGCGCATCGCTCTCCGCCGGGCCGGCACCGGCCCTCGAGGAGCGCAAGGTCGTCACCGTCCTGTTCTGCGATCTGGTGGGCTTCACCGCGCGGTCCGACCGGGCGGACCCGGAGGACGTGAAGGCCACGCTCCGGCCATTCCACGCCCGGCTGAAGCGGGAGATCGAAGCCTTCGGCGGGACCCTGGACAAGTTCATCGGCGACGCGGCCCTCGGCGTGTTCGGCTCACCCATCGCACACGAGGACGACCCGGAGAGGGCGGTTCGCGCAGCCCTGGCCATCCAGGAGGCCATGGCCGCGCTGAACGCGGCCGATCCCGTCCTGCGGCTCACCGTGCGCCAGGGGATCAACACCGGAGAGGCCGTGGTGGCCCCCGGAACCGGGCCCCAGATCGGCGAGGCGGTGACCGGCGACGTGGTGAACACGGCCTCGCGCCTGCAGTCGGTGGCGCCGCCTGGAGCGATCGTGGTGGGGGAGGCCACCTATAGGGCCACGAAGGACGCCGTGGTCTATGAACCGCTCGAGGCGGTGACGGTCAAAGGGAAGGCCGAACCGTTGCGCCTGTGGAGGGTGGTCGCGGCCCGCGTACGGTTCGCCTCCGGGCTCACCCGCACCCACGCCGTCCCCTTGGTTGGTCGCGAGGCGGAAGTGAAGGCCCTGGGGGACGCATTCGCGCGAGCCCGGAGGAACGCCTCGGCGCAGCTGGCCACGGTGGTTGGCGAGCCGGGCGTCGGCAAGAGCCGCCTGGTGGCCGAGCTCGCGAAGCACGTCGAAGCCTTGCCCGATCCCGTTCCGTGGCGGCTGGGCCGGTGCCTGCCGTATGGAGAGGGGATCACATTCTGGGCGCTCGGCGAAATCGTGAAGGGGCACGCCGGGATCCTGGAGTCCGACTCGCCGGACGAAGCGGCCGCCAAGCTCGACGCGGCGATCCCGGGAACGGAGCCGGACCGCCAGTGGTTGAAACAGCGGCTTGCCCCCCTCGTCGGGGTCGAGGCCACCTCGCCCGCCGAGCGGGAGGAGCTGTTCACCGCGTGGCGGAGGTTCCTCGAGTCCATCGCCTCGGCCGGTCCGGCGGTGTTCGTGTTCGAGGACGTCCACTGGGCCGACCCGGCGATGCTGGCGTTCATCGAGTACCTGGTGGAGGAGGCGGCGGGGTTCGCGATGCTGCTCGTCTGCACGGCCCGGCCCGAGCTCTCCGAGCGCCACCCCGATTGGGCTTCGGCCCGCAACGCAACCAGGATCGACCTCCACCCTCTGACGGCCGGCGAGACCGCTCGTCTGGTGTCGTCGCTGCTCGATCGGGCGACCCTCCCGGAGGACGTCCAGGCCCTCCTCCTCGAACGGGCGGGCGGGAACCCCCTGTACGCGGAGGAGTTCGTTCGAATGCTCGAGGACCAGGCCCTGCTGGTGCGGGAAGACAGCGCCTGGAGGCTGGCCGCGGGCGCCCACGTCCGGGTCCCTGAGTCGATCCATTCGCTGATCGCGGCCCGCCTGGACACACTGGCCCCCGCGAGCAAGGCCATGCTCCAGGACGCTGCCGTGATCGGGAAGGTGTTCTGGGCGGGCGCGGTGGCGGCCATCGGCGGCCGCGACGAAGCCGCGGTGCGCGTGGCCCTCGACGAGCTCTCTCGCAAGGAGCTGGTTCGGCGCGAGCTGGTCTCCTCGATCGATGGCCAGGCCGAATTCGCGTTCTGGCACGCGCTGGTCCGCGACGTCTGCTACGGGCAGATCCCAAGGGCCTCCCGGGGCGCCAAGCACCGGGCCGCGGCGGCCTGGACCGAGCGGATCGCGGGGGAGCGGGTCGACGACCTGGCCGAGGTCCTGGCTCACCACTACACGACGGCTCTCGATCTCACCAGGGCGGCCGGGCTGGTGGACGAGGCCGGCGAGCTCGAGGACCCCGCCCGGAGGTTCCTGGTCCGGGCCGGAGACCGGGCCATCGGGCTCGATGTCTCGACGGCCATGGAGCGCTACGCGAAGGCGCTCGAGCTCGCGCCTCCCGGGCACCACGACCGCTCCGAGATCCTGGCCCGGTGGGCGGACGCCGCCCGGCAGTCGGGCCGGGCCCCCGAGGCCGCCACCGCGCTGGAGGAGGCGATCGAGGCCTTTCGAGTCCGGGGAGATCACCTGGCGGCCGCCCGGACGATGGCCACGCTGGCGAGCGTGCTCCAGAACACGGGGAGCGCGCGGCAGGCCGAGGTGGCCGTCGCCGCCGTCGAGCTGCTCGAGTTCGAACCCCCCGGCCCCGATCTGCTGGCCGCGTACGCGCGCATGGCCGGGGTCACGCTGGTCCAGGGCGACCCCCGGGCCACGCTCGTGTGGGCCGACCGGGCCGTGGCCCTGGCCGCCGATCTCGGCATCGACGTTCCGTCTCGGGTGCTCGGCTTCCGCGGCTACGCGCGCTGCTCGCTGGGGGACGCCGCCGGCCTGGAGGACATGCGGGCGGCGCTGGCCCTCGCCGTGGATCGGGGGGAGGGGCGTGACGCTGCCGTGCTCTACAACAATCTCGCGGTGGCCATGTGGTCGATCGAGGGGCCGGCCGGCGTGCTGGCCCTCCTCGAAGAGGGGATCGACTTCTCGGCCCGGCGCGGGATCGAAGAATTCGCCATCGCGATGTCGGCGGCCAGCTGCGACCAACTGATCGACGCAGGGGAGTGGGATTCGGCGCTGAAGACCGCCCGGGCGATCAGTGGCCGGGCGGAGGCGAGCGGCGACGTGGCCGACCTGTTGCAGGCTCGGTGGGCCCAGACCCGGGTCCTGGCCTCCCGGGGCGAAGGGGACACAGCCGCGGCCCTGGCCGAATGGCTGGTCGAGGCGGCACGGGAGTCCGGTGGCGTCGAGGACGTCATCGCCGGCTTCTGCGCCGCGGCCATGGCCTACCGGGCGGCGGGGCGGCCCGACCTGGCGTTGGAGCTGGTGTCGGAGGTGGCGGCCCGTTCCCACGTGCGCCAGAGCCCGACGTATCCCGGATTCCTGTGCGAGCTGCTCCGGACGGCCCTCGCGGCCGGCGATCCATCCCTGGCCGCTCGTCTCGTGGAAGGGGTGGAGCCCGTCTTTCCTCACCACGAGCACGCGCTTTGCGCGGCAGGGGCGATCCTGGCCGAGGCGGACGGCCGCCACGAGGAGGCTGCCGAACGGTACGCCGAGGCCGCCGAGCGGTGGGATGGCTTCGGCGTCGTTCCCGAACGGGCCCACGCGCTGCTGGGGGAGGGCCGGTGCCTGCTCGCCCTCGGCCGATCGGATCGGGCGGCGGCGCCGCTCCGCGAGGCCAGGGAGATCTTCGCCCGGCTCCGGGCCGGACCGGCCCTGGCCGAGGTCGATTCGCTCCTCCGAAACGGGTTTCGTCCGTCGTAGGGACTGGGAAGGCCGATCGGGTTCGGAACCGGAGCTCCTCCGGGCTCCGCCCAGGTCGCGCGACCCCGTCTGACATCGCGTCTTTCGCTGGATCGCTTCCTCGCTCGGCCGGTGCTCTGTGTGCTTGAATCGGACGACATGCCGGACGAGAGCTCGCTTGAAGCGATCCGGGCTGTGGTGGAGGCGATCGCGCCCGCCACCAACGGGCGCCCCGGAGCCGCCGACCTCGGGGTGCATCGCCACGTGGCCGATTCCATCGACCGCGCCTTCCCGGGCTTCGTCGACATGCTCGTCATGCTGCTGGACGCCTACGGCGGCGAGGTCCGGGCCGGGGCGCGGTTCGCGGACCTGACGGTCCCGGAGCGGGGCCAGGTCCTCCGGAGCATGGCCCGAGAGGAGACCCAGGACATGCAGGAGCTCGTGGGGGCCCTGTTCCTGTTCACCTACGGCGGGATGTATTCGGAATGGACCGGATACGACCGCACCACCGGCTGGCTCGATCCTCCCGCCGTGTGGGAGGAGCTC
>DASWCX010000210.1:0-2209 GCA_036395815.1 Actinomycetota bacterium
CGTCCGGCGATCGTTCTTCGCAGGGGACGAGTTCGCCGACCTGGAGGACGCGCGCCGGCGGGCCCACCGTTGGTGTGAGACCACGGCAGGGCTCAGGATCCATGGGACCACCCAGCGCCGGCCCCTGGAGGTGTTCCGGGCCGAGGAAGCCCCGGCCCTGCTCCCCGCGCCGGAGTCCCCCTACGACCTCCCCATCTACTCCGAGCCCAAGGTGGCCCGGGACTACCACGTCGAGGTGGCCAAGGCCCTGTACTCGGTCCCCGCCGCCTACATCGGCTGCCGGGTGAAGGCCCGGGCCGACCGGCACCTGGTCCGGATCTACCACCGGGGTGTGCTCGTCACGACCCATCCCCGCAAGCCTCCCGGCCGGCGATCCACCCACCAGGGCGACCTCCCGCCGGAGAAGGCGGCCTACGCCATGCGCGACGTCAACCGGCTGAAGGGCCAGGCCGCCGCCCACGGACCGAGCGTCGGAGCCCTGGCCGCGGCGGTGCTGGAAGGTCCCCTGCCGTGGACCAGGATGCGCCGGGTGTACCGCCTGCTCGGGCTCGTCCGCCGCTTCGGGGCGGAGCGGGTCGAGGCCGCCTGCGCCAGGGCCGTAGAGTTCGAGGCCTACGACGTCGGGCTGGTGGCCCGTATGGTGGAGAAGGCCCGGGAGCGCCAGGACCTGCCGGCGCCATGGCAGGCAAGCGGTGAGGTCGTCCAGCTCCGGTTCGCCCGCCTGGACGAGGAGTTCGCCGCATCGAAGGGGAAGGCCCGATGAGCGAGCAGATCTCCTCCGAGCTCCGGGCGGTGCTCCGCAGGCTGAAGCTCTCCCCGCTCATGGCCACCCTTCCCGAGCGCATCACCCTGGCCCGGACCCACAAGCTCCCCCACCAGGAGTTCTTGGAGATCGTCCTGTCCGACGAGGTGTCCCGCCGGGACCGCCTGGCCGGGGAGGTCCGGGCCCGGGCCGCCCGGCTGGATCCCACCATGCGTCTGGAGGCCTGGGACGAGTCCTCGGCCGTGTCGTTCGACCGGGACCTGTGGGCCGAGCTCACCACGCTGCGGTTCGTGGAGGACGCCCACAACGTCGTGGTCATGGGCCCGGTCGGGGTCGGGAAAACGTTCATGGCCTCCGCGCTCGGCCACATCGCCTGCCGGCGGCGGCGATCCGTGGCGTTTTTCCGCACCGACCGCCTGCTCAAGCAGCTGAAGGCGGCCAGGCTGGGAGCCACGTACGAGGCGGAGATGCGCAAGCTGATCCGGGTGGACCTGCTGATCCTGGACGACTTCTGCCTCCACGCCCTGGACGCCACGGAGACCCAGGACATCTACGAGATCGTGGTGGAGCGCCACCTCCGGGCCTCCACCGTGGTGACCTCCAACCGGGAACCCCCGGAGTGGTTGCAAGTGATGGCCGATGCCCTCCTCGCCCAGTCGGCCGTCGACCGGTTGCAGAGCGCGGCCTACGAACTGGTGGTGGAGGGCGAGTCGTACCGGCGGCGGCAGAAACCGGGGAGGCGAGCCTCGTGAAGCCGCTGTCCGCCGAACCATCATCTACCCCTACCCGGTCGACGATCGAGGCTGTACGGGCTTGCTACGGCTTCGTTTTGGACCACCGATCGAGAGAGGAGGTGCATCTGGCCCCTTCCGCCTCGTACGATCCCCTCTAACCGACCGCCCCGCGGGGACGAGAGGTGGTCCCATGTTTGTGGCTACGGGTGGTCCCAAGTTCGTGGCTAGCGACAGGCATGGCCGCCAGCCTGATCCCAGCGTCGCCCAGCTCGAACTTGGTCAGTGTCCCCCGCCCGAGAGGGATACGCCACTGCTCGCCATCGATGTGTTCGATCTTGGCCACGGCCAGCCGAATCATTACGGCATGCGTAACGGCTGCAACCGTCTCCCCACGGTGGCGCTGGCTGATGAGCTCGATCGCCTCCATCATTCGCTGCTGGGCGTCGGTTAGACGCTCGCCGTTCGGGCACACTGCCAACGAGGGAGACGTGCGATACCGGTGGAACGCCTCGGGGTCGTACAACTCGGCGTCTCGTGCCGTCATACCTTCCCATACACCATAGTCGACATTGATCAGGCCGTGGAGTATGCGGATGTCCGGGACTCGCGCCTCATCGGCGATGATCTGCGCCGTGGAGATGGTCCGCCGCAACGGGCCGGTGTAGACGGCAGCCAACCCCTCGGCGGAGAGACGCCTGGCGGCATCGACGGC
>DASWCX010000211.1:0-1527 GCA_036395815.1 Actinomycetota bacterium
CCACGTGAACTTCGTGGACCATGACACGACCCCGCCCTTCGGCGGGCTGCACGTGAGCAGCACGAGCATCACGGGGTACTTCGTGGCGTGCGGCTCCCCGGAAGCTCCCTGCCCGTACCGCGACATCTGCGGCACGGCCAACACGAACCTCTTCGGCCCGGTCTGGTTCCGGGTGAGGACGCTCGACGGCGGGGAGCCCGGCTCCATGCCCGGACCGGACAAGTTCGGGATAAAGCTCAAGAGCCAGATCACCGGGGCCGAAGCGGTCGTGATCTCGACGCGCTTCCTGGAGGGCGGCAACATCCAGCTCCACAAGCCCAATCCTTCGACCACGGGACCGAACCCGCCCCCGGGCGAGGAAGTGTGCCAGATGTCCGGCGACGATATGGGGTTCTGACGGGGTCCTGACGACGGCTTCCCCGCCTCAGGGGGTCCTTCCGGTGGGTGCCCCGTTCTCGCCGGAAGGGCCTCCTGTCGGCCCCGGGGAATCGGCGTTTCCTCGGTCGTTCGTGGGCAGCTCTCACGGCCGTCTCACCTCATCCTGAGACGGTGCGACCGCCCGACCCAGGGCCGCCCGCGGAGTATCGATCGCTGCGAACGAGGCTAGCGGCCGGTCCAGGGGGAGGCGCGGAACGTGAACAGGACCCGCTCGCCCGCCCGGCCCTTCATCCGGAAGACCACCGCGTCGGGCGTCACCAGCGCGACCTGACCGGCGATCACGCGCAGGCTTCCCGGCGTCAGCCCCCGCTCGCCCCCCGGCTCGAAGCGCCAGAGGCCGGCTTCCCCCTCGGCCTGCACGAGCATGGCCTCGACCCGGTTCTCGCCGGCCTGCAGGCGGACCGGCAGGCTCGAACGGCCGGGGCCGGGGAAGAACGCCTGGCTGCCGTTCAGCACGAACTGCCCGCGGCCTCCGGGCACCTCGAGCTGGCTCACCCAGGCGGAGAAGTTCTCGGCGGGCGCCGGGGAAGCGACGCCGTCGGGACGGGCGTAGAACGAAGCCGGCGCCACGCGACAGGTGACCGGCAGGTGGAAGCTCACGGCGCCGGAGGTGCGCGCGTCGGCCACGTTGCCGCAAGCGTCGGTGGCCCGGGCGACCACGTGGGCGGTGGTTATGCAGTTCGCACCGAGCAGGCGCTGGACGCCGGCGAGCGGCCAGTCGAAGGGATAGGGCGAGCCCTTGGACACCACGGCCCCGGGGATGGGAAGCAGGCCGGTGCCCGAGGGCGCCAAGACGTCGAGCAGGTATTCGACCGTCGCCACGCCGTTCGCGTCGCTGGCGTCCGCCCTGAACGGCACGGGGAAGGTGCTCGGGTCGAGCTCATTGAAGTTCGACAAAGGGGGCGGGCTCAGCAGAGTCACCGCGGGAGGAGTCCGGTCCGCCCGGCAGGGGTCGGGCGCCAGGGTCGTCGTGCTCGTCGAGGTGGTGGTCGTGGTCGAGGTGCTCGTGGTGGTCGTGGTGGTTGTCGTCGGTACCAGCGTGGTCGTGGTCGGGACGGGCACCGGCCTCAGCTCCACCACCCGCCCCTG
>DASWCX010000212.1:0-11216 GCA_036395815.1 Actinomycetota bacterium
TTCGGCGGTCCGCTCCCGGGAATCCAACCATATGGCCAGCAGGCGCCGAGGCAGACCACCGGCCGGACTCATCTCGGCGCTCCGTCGCAGCACATCCTCGGTTGCTGCGTCGGGCGGCCCGGTCATGAGTTCCAGCCAAGCCCGAAGTCCCAAGCAGCGTGCCGAGGTTGGATCGAGCTCGACCGCCGCTCGCGCGTGGCTGAGGGCTTCCTCTTTCTTGCCAAGGCGCTCGAGCGATCGGGCCATCCCGTAGTGCCACGGGACTGTTTCCGCTGGGCTGGCCACAAGGCGAGATAGAAGCTGGCGGGGACCGAGCTTGAGCAGCAGGCCCTCCACCTCGTGGAGGACCGGGTCCTCCCTGCCGGGAGGCATACCTTGCGCAGACGTCATCATGCGAATCCGCACGCAGGCGTGCCAGTCACGATTGATCGAGAGGTTACCTCGCGAGTCGATCCCGAACCACGAATCGCTTCGGCGAGACGCTGTCAAGGGAAAGGCCGATGGATTCGAGAACTGTGGCACCCACCCGACAGGTGTCGGGCGATCTCGGAATCCGTACACCCCAGCGATCAGAGATCGATCTCGGGGGCGACCTCCTGGAGGCCCTCGATGCCGAGGGCCAGGAACTCGTCGAGCGACAGGCCCAGGTTCGTCTCGGCCAGGGCGATCTCGTCGCGGTTCACGCCCGGGGCGAACGCCTTCTCCTTGAGCTTCTTCCTGACCGAGGAGACCTTCATGCCGGCGGAGCGCTCGGGGCGGACCAGCGCCGCCGCCACCAGCAGCCCGGCGACCGCGTCGGCCGCCACGATGGCCTTCGACATCCGGTCGCGCTGGTACTCGGGATGGGCGTGAGCCAGCACCCCGTTCACCACCTCGTCCTCGACCCCGGCATGGCGGAGCCAGTCCGCGGCCAGCCGGGCGTGACGCTCCATGTCGTCGGCCGTCTGGTCCTGGTCGAGGTCGTGGAACAGCCCGGTCAGCGCCCACCGGTGCTCGTCCTCGCCGAAGTGCCGCCCCAGCCGCCGCATCACCCCCTCCACGCTGACCAGGTGCCGGTAGGTTGTGTCCTTCTCGGTGTGCTGCCGGGCGAACGCGTGGGCCTCGTCGATGTTCATCGGCTCCTCCGAGATGCCTCAGCTGATCTGGTACGGGACGCTGGACAGGATGACCCGCGGTTCGAACAGCAGGAGCCGCTTGATGTACAGGGCCCGCTGGTTGTGCAGCGCCCAGTGCCACCACTTGCCGGGGACGACCTCGGGCACGATCACCGTGGCGATCGAGTCCGGACGCGAGGTGACCCGACGGATCTCCGCCAGCATGGGCGGGCCGAGGTCGCGGAACGGCGCCTCCACGATGTCGAGCTCCATCGGGATCTGCCGGTCCTCCCAGTCGCGCTGGATGTCCTCGATCTCCGACGGGTCCAGCGCGAAGTACACCGCCCGGGTCTCGGTGGCCTGGAGCGATCGCGCGTAGCTCACCGCCCGGGCCGCCGGATCGCTGGCCGCCGCCACGAACACCAGCGCCACCGTCCGTTCCGGGATGAGGGGCAGCTCGCGGCGCTCGGGTCCGCCCCCCTCCAGCAGCACCGGCACGTCGGTGATCACGACCTGCCGCTCCTTGAGCAGGCGCAGCTTGAGGCGGAACGTGGCGCGGCGCCTGACCGCGGCGATCAGCGACCGCTTCGTCAACAGCTCGGGGATGACCACCGTGACGAAGTCACCCTCCCCGCGAGGGATGGCCCGCACGTAATCGATCACCGCCTGGGTGGGATCCCGCCCGGGAGGGAGCACCTCGAGGTCGACGTCGGTCCGGCAGAACTGCTTCCATCGCTGGACCACCTCGGTGGTCCGGCTGCCCCGGGGAACGTGGACGGCCCGGAACTCTCGGGCGAACGACCGCACGTACCCGACCGCCTCCGCCGTCGCGGCGTCGAGATCCTCGACGAACAGGATCACCTCGTTGCGGGGAGCCTCCTCGGCGGTCCGGTGGGCCCTCAGCTGGCGGCGGACGGAGTCGTAGTGCCGGTGGATCCCGTAGAAGCCGGTCACGATGACCGGCATCGCGGCGATCACGATCCAGGCTCCGTGCACGAACTTCGTGGCGATCACCACGATGAGCACCAGCCCGGTCCCGACCGCGCCGATCCCGTTCAGCACGATGCTTCGCTGCCATCCCCTGGCCCGCTCCCCCCCTTCCCGCCTGACCTTCAGCCAGTGCCTGACCATGCCGGTCTGGGACAGGGTGAACGAGGTGAACACGCCGACCACGTAGAGCTGGATCAGGCGATCGAGGTCGGCGTCGAACGCCCAGATCAGCAGGGAGGCCAGGACCGCCAGCAGGATCACGCCGTTCGAGAACACCAGCCGGTCTCCGCGGTTCTCGAACTGCCGTGGGAGGAACAGGTCGCGGGCCAGGATGGAGGACAGCCTCGGGAAGTCCTGGTACGAGGTGTTCGCCGCGAGGACCAGGATGGCCGCGGTGAACACCTGCACCACGTAGTACATGAACCCGCCGTGGAACACGCCGTCGGCGACTTGGGCCACCACGGATTTCGTCTGGCTGGGCAGCGGGTGTGCCCTGGAGGCCAGGAAGCTGATCCCCAGGAACATGGAGACCGCCACGGCGCCCATGATCCCGAGGGTGGCCGCCGCGTTCCGGGCCTGCGGCCGGCGGAACGCGGGAACGCCGTTCGAGATCGCCTCCACCCCGGTCAGCGCGGTGGATCCGGAGGCGAACGCGTGCAGGATCACGAACAGCCCGATGGCCCCGGCGTGGCCGATCGGCAGGAGCGCATCCGGGTGGACCGCGGCCGGACAGCCCCCGAAGGCGCACTTCGCCAGCCCGGTCAGCACGAGGACGTAGATCGAGAGGATGAACCCGTAGGTCGGGACGGCGAACAGCGTCCCGGATTCCTTCACCCCCCTCAGGTTGGCCAGGGTGATCAGGACGACGAAGCCGATGGACAGCTCGACCTTGTACGGGTGGAGCGAGGAGACGGCGGAGGTGATGGCGAACACCCCGGCCACCACCGAGACCGAGACCGTGAGGATGTAGTCGGTGAGCAGCGCCGCTGCGGCCACCAGTCCCGGGAGCGTCCCGAGGTTGTCCTTGCTCACGATGTAGGCGCCGCCGCCGCTCGGGTAGGCGCGTACGGTCTGACGGTAGGAGACCACCACCACCGCCATCAGCGTGGCGATGGCGATGGCGATCGGCATGACCAGGTGGGCGGCCACCAGGCTGGCCCCCACCAGGACCACCAGGATCTCCTCCGTGGCGTAGGCCACCGAGGAGAGCGCGTCCGAGGAGAACACCGGCAGGGCCAGGACCTTGGGCAGGAGCGTGTGCTCCAGCTGGCTGCTGGCGAGGCGGCGGCCGACCAGGATCCGCTTGACCAGGTCGGCGGCGCTCTTGGGGGCGGCCTCCCGCTCGGTGACGGCCATGAGCGACGATTCTAGTCGGGGGCCCTCTGGGCCCTCACGCGTTCCAGCGGTAGCCGACTCCCGGCTCGGTCAGCAGCAGCGAGGGAGCCCCTGGGTCTGGCTCGAGCTTCTTTCGGAGCCCCGCCACGAACACCCGGACGTAGTGGCTCTCCTGCCCGTATGCGTCGCCCCACACCTTCTGGAGCAGGAACCGATGGGTCAACAGCTTCCCCGGGTTGGTGACGAACTGCTCCAGCAGCGCGAACTCGGTCGGGGTCAGGTGGACCGGCGCCCCGGCCCGGGTCACCAGGCGACGGGCCAGGTCGATCTCCAGCTCCCCGGCCAGGAATACCGAGGGCTCGGGTTCGACCGGCCCCTTCCGCCGGAGGACCGCCCGCATCCTGGCCAGCAGCTCCTCCATGGCGAACGGCTTGGTCACGAAGTCGTCGGCGCCGGCGTTGAGGGCGGCCACCTTGTCGTCCTGCGCGTCGCGAACCGACAGCACGATCACGGGGACATCGCTCCACGAGCGGAGCCGCCGGATCACCTCCACCCCGTCGATCCCCGGGAGCCCCAGGTCGAGCACCACCAGCTCGACCGGCTCCGTGGCCACCGTCTCCAGCGCGGTCTCACCGTTGGGAGCCGTCAGCACGTCGTGGCCGCGAGCGGCCAGGCTCGCCCGGAGAGCCCGGAGGATCTGGGGCTCGTCGTCGACCGCGAGAACCTTCACTGAGGGACGGCCTCCACCGCCTGATCGGCGGGACCGTGCCCGGTCCGCAGCGGCAACCGGAACCCGATGGTGGCCCCGCCGCCCGGCGTGTCCTCGACCCACATCGTGCCGCCGTGCGCCACGACGACGGCCTGCGCGATGGCCAGGCCCAACCCCGTGCCACCCCTGCGCCCGTCGACGTCGCTACGATAGAACGCCCCGAACACCCGCTCCCGTTCGTCCAGGGGGATCCCCGGCCCTCGGTCCGCCACCCTGACCTCCACCGCGTCCTGCCACCTCGCGGCGCTCACCGAGATCTCGGTCCCCGGGGGCGAGTATCGCGCCGCGTTCTCCAGCAGGTTCGTGAACACCTGATCCATCTGCACCACGTCGGCCGGCACCGGCGGGATGTCCTCCCGGATCCGGACGCGCACCGGGCGCCCGGAGAGGACGGGAGCCAGCCGCGACGTGACCGCCGAGACCAGGTCCTCGAGGGGCACGAGCTCCACGGTCGGGCGCAGGGCCCCGGCGCGAAGGCGGGACAGGTCCATGAGGTTCGCCACCAGCCGGTTCAGTCGCTCGGACTCCTCCAGGATCGTGCGCAGCAGCTCCAGGCGTTGCTCTTCGGAGAACGGGACGCCCTCTTCGAGCAGGCTCGAGGCGCTGGCCGTGATCGAAGCCAGCGGGGTCCGGAGGTCGTGGGTGACCGAGGAGAACAGCGCGGCCCGGGTCCGGCTGGTCTCCGCCTCGAGCATGGCCGCGTCGGCCTCGTCCCGCAGCCGGGACCGCTCGATGGCCAGGGCGAGCTGGCCGGCGAACGTCTTCAGGACCTCCATCTCGGCCGGCCCCAGGCCCCGAGCTCCGGCCATCTCGATCACCCCGACGGGCCGGCCGTCCGCCGACAGCGGGATGGCGGTCGCCTCGAGCCCGTCGATGGCGCCGGCCGACGCCCGCTCCCGATTCACCCCCCGATCGTCGGTCACCAGCACCCGGCAGCCCGCAAGCCCGTACAGCGTCCGGAGCGAGGCGGCCAGGTCCTTCAGGATGTCGTCCAGCGGCTGTCCGGACAGCATTCGCGAGGTCACGTAGTAAAGGGCTCTGACCTGATGCTCGCGGAACTCGGCCATGGCCCGCTGCTCCAGGGCGGCGGCCAGGGCCGTACTGACCAGCGCCGCCACCACGAGGAACACGGCCAGGGCGAACAGGTCCTCGGCCTTCGCCACCGTGAACGTGTGCGTCGGGGGCGTGAAGTAGTAGTCCAGGCAGACGAACGAGACGGCGGAGGCCAGCAGGGCCGGCCACAGGCGGCCCACGGCCGCCGCCGCCACCACCGCGAGCAGATACAGCAGCGCGGGGACGGTGCTGGTCGGATGGGCCGGGAGCCGGGCCAGGGCGGTGATCAGGGCCGGCCCGGCCACGGCGACGGCCACGCCCGCCAGCGCGCTTCCCCTGCCGGGGGCGGCCAGGAGCCGGTCCAGGCGCTCTCCGCCCCCGGGCCGAACCTCCGGCGATTCCGCTCCCCGTTTCGACATTGACGACATCTTGACGCTTCCCGCTCCGTCCTTGACGCCGTCTTTACGGCCCCCGGCCGATGCTCGAAGGCATGGCAACGATGCAGCCGTTCGTGACCTGGGCGGCGGGTGCCGCCGCCCTCTTGCTCTCTATCATCCTGCTGGCCCGGGCCGTCGTGGTGTGGATCCGGGAGCGAGCCGCCACCGACCGCGCCAGGCAGGCCGCCCGGCTGGCACGGGCCGCCCGACCGGACCGGCCATGAGCATCGCGGCCCGGCCTCCTTTCGGCCTCGGCAGGACCGAGAGCGCCCCGAAGCCGACCCCGTCCCCCGGCTACGCGTTCAAGCGCCTCCTGCTGGGCCGGCCGCTGGCCACGGCGAGGCTGGAGCACGAGCGCCTCGGCAAGCCCACCGCCCTGGCCGTGTTCTCCTCCGACAACATGTCCTCGGTGGCCTACGCCACCGAGGAGATCCTGCGGGTCCTCATCCCCGTGGTCGGGATCGCGGCCTTCACGCTGGTCATGCCCATCACCATCGCGGTCGTGGTGGTGGAGGCCATCCTCATCTTCTCGTACCGCCAGACCATCAAGGCCTACCCCTCCGCCGGGGGCGCCTACATCGTGACGAAGGACAACCTGGGCCTGCTGCCCGCCCAGCTCGCCGGGGTGGCCCTCCTCGTCGACTACGTCCTCACCGTGTCGGTGTCCACGGCCGCGGGCGTTCAGGCCATCAGCTCGGTCCATCCGTTGGCGGTGCCGGTCCGCATCGGGCTCTCGCTGTTCTTCGTGTGGCTCATCGCCTACGGGAACCTGCTGGGCGTGCGGGAGTCGGGGCGGATCTTCGCCGCGCCGACGTACCTGTTCATCTTCAGCCTGGGGCTGACGTGCGCGATGGGCCTGTACCAAGTGATCCTGGGGCACCTCCGTCCCTTCCCCATCCAGCACCAGGTCGCCACCGGCGGCCTGTCGCCCGGGGTCGCCGCGGTCGGCATGTTCATCGTGCTGCGTGCCTTCGCCTCCGGAGGCGCCGCCGTCACCGGGGTGGAGGCCATCTCCAACGGCGTCCCGGCCTTCCGCAAGCCGGAGTGGAAGAACGCCCGCGACAGCCTCACGTACATGGGAGTGATCCTGTGCACGAGCTTCCTGGCGGTCTCCTACCTGGCCCACCGGCTGCACGTGGTCCCCGTGGCCGACGAGAGCAAGTCGCTCCTCGGCCAGATCGCGCAGGCCGTGTACGGTCGGGGAGCCCTGGGCCACACGCTGTTCCTGGTCCTCCAGCTCTCGACCACGCTGATCCTGGTCCTGGCGGCGAACACCTCGTTCGCCGACTTCCCCCGGCTGGCCAGCTTCCACGCCCACGACGCGTTCATGCCCCGGCAGCTCACCAAGCGCGGGCACCGGCTGGTGTTCTCGAACGGCATCGTCGCCCTGGCCGGTGCGGCCAGCCTGGTGATCGTCGTCTTCGGGGCCAGCGTCACCCGGATGATCCCCCTGTACGCGCTGGGCGTGTTCACCTCGTTCACGCTCTCGCAGAGCGGCATGGCCAAACGACACCTGCGGCTCCGGGAGGAGGGGTGGCGGCACGGGCTGTTCTTCAACGGGCTGGGCGCGGTCACCACCTTCGTGGTCACGATCGTCATCGCCATCGAGAAGTTCACCAAGGGGGCCTGGATCGTCGTTGTGTTCGTGCCCCTCATGGTCTTTCTGCTGGTCCGGGTGAACAGGACGTACGAGGCGGAGGAGGAGGACCTCCTCGAGGGACTCGGGCGGATCGGCCGGCAGGTGCCCAAGCGGCACCGGGTCGTCGTGTTCGTCGACGCGCTCGACGAGAAGACCTATCACGCGCTGCAGTACGCCCTCACCGCCGCGCCGCAGACGCTGCGGGCGGTGCACCTCGACTCTGACCCGGCGGCGACCGCCGCGCTGAAGGACGCATGGAATGCGACCCGGCTGCGGTTCCCGCTCGACGTGGTGCCGTGCCAGGACGGCGACCGGGCGGGGTGCCTCGAGCGGTACGTTCGATCCCAGTGCTCTCGTGACGCCGAGACCACGGTGATCCTGCCCGGCTCGGCGAACGCGGGGCTGTGGCGGCGCCTTCGGCAGGGGCGGACGCTGGCGCGGCTGCTCGACTCCATGCGAGACATCGACACCGTCAGCGTGGCGGTCGTTCGCGACCACGGCGGCACGGGGCACACGGTGCGGGAGGGGCGGCTGTGGTTGTGGCCTAGGGGCCGCCACGTGGTGTTGATCCTGGTGGACCGGCTGGACCGGAGCGTGCTGAAGGCCATCCGGTACGCCCGGGCCATCGAAGCGACGGACATCATTGCCCTGCACGCCGCGGTCGACCTCGAGCGGGCCCAGGAGCTCCTCGAGCAATGGGGCGAGGCGGGGACCGAGCTCGGGGTCCCGCTCGAGGTCGACGAGTGCGCCGACCGCAACATCGCCCGGACCGTCAGCGAGGCCGCCGGGAGGCTCAGCCGGAAGGACACCGAGGTGACCGTGGTGATCCCCAGGCGCGAATACGGGGGGAGGACCCAGCGGTTCCTCCACGACCACACCAGCCGCTCGATCTCTCGCGCCCTGGCCGACCAGCCGCACGTCGACGTGGTCACGGTGCCGTACCGGCTCGGCGCCCCGCATGCACCTTCCGAGGCGCGATCGGCGGATGTCCCAACCCGCTAGTCTTTCGTCGTGCATGCGGTGATCCTCGGTTGCGGCCGGGTCGGGTCGGCCATCTCGGTCGACCTGGCCAAGGCCGGCCATTCGGTCGCCGTCATCGACAAGCGGGCCGACGCGTTCGACCGGCTCCCTCCCGGCTTCGAGGCCCAGACCGTCGTCGGCGTGGGGTTCGACCGGGACGTGCTGGAGAAGGCCGGGATCGCGAAGGCCGCCGATGACGGCGCCTTCATCGCGGTGACGAACGGAGACAACTCGAACATCGTCTCGGCCCGGATCGCCCGCGAGCACTACCACGTGAAGCGGGTCATCGCCCGGATCTACGATCCCCGCCGGGCCGAGATCTACGAGAAGCTGAACATCCCCACCGTGGCCTCGGCCAGGTGGGCCGCCTCCCAGATCCAGTTCCTGCTGTTCCACGGCAAGGAGGAGCTGAAGGAGAGCTTCGCCGGGGGGACCCTGCTGCACCTCCAGCGGAACATCCCCGATCACCTGGTGGGGAAGCCGGCCTCGTCGGTGGAGGCCGCGGGGTCGGTCAGGATCGCCGGGGTGGACCGGGGTGGGAAGGGGTTCCTCCCGGTGGAGGGCAGCACCTTCCAGCAGGGCGACGTGGCGCACTTCGTCGTGACCACCGAGGGGCTCACCAAGCTCGACATCCTCATGGAGCCGGTCGCCGAGTGAGGGGCGGTCCGTGAGGGTCGTGATCACCGGGGCCGGGAACGTCGGCCGGCACCTGGCCACCGACCTGGCCAACCGAGGCCACGAGATCACCCTGATCGAACAGGACAAGGCGGTGGCCACCCGGGCCAAGCAGGACGTCCCAGAGACGGTGAACACGGTGCTGGGCGACGCCTGCGAGCCCTACGTCCTGGAGGAGGCGAAGCTGGGTGAGGCCGACGTCATCGTGGCCGCCACCGGCGACGACGAGGACAACCTGGTGACCTCGCTCCTGGCCAAGCAGGAGTTCGCGGTGCCCCGGGTGCTGGCCCGGGTCAACCACTCCAGCAACGAATGGATGTTCACCGAGCAATGGGGGGTGGACGCCGCGGTCAGCCCGCCACACATCCTGACGGCCCTGGTGGAAGAGGCCGTCACCGTGGGCGACGTGGTTCGGCTGCTGAAGCTCGAACGGGGCAAGGTCACGCTGGTCGAGCTCACACTGGAGCCCGGATCGAACGTGGTGGGGCGCCCCATCTACGAGCTTCGGCTCCCCCTCGACTCGGCCATCGTGGCCATCATCCGCGAGGAGCACGTGGTGATCCCGCAGCCGGAGACGGTCCTGGCCGAGGGCGACGAGCTCATGGCCATCGCCCGCCCCGAGGTCGAAGACGACCTCCGCCGAGCCCTGGAGTAGGACCGAGGCGGGATCTGCGTCAGCGTGTCTTATTTGAACGTGCCGCCTCCGGCCCCAGAGCGGATGGTTGCAGACAGTCCGGCGCGAGCCCCGCGGAATATGTGGAGGCCGCCGAACGACCTGAAGGGCTCGGTTCGGGCAGGCCCACCCCGTGGGGCGAGTCCCAATCCCAACTCTTCGGGGAACCCCCGAAGGGCTACGCTTCGGCGGTGAAATACCTGATGCTGCCAGAGGACGAGGCAGACATGACCGAGTACCTCTGCGGCGAGTTGGGGCTTGTTCTTCTGCTCTCGGATCGCACCACCAACGGCCAGCCGGCGGTGGCCAAGGACCCACTGAAGGCACTCATTCCTGAGCTCCCGCTCTACCCCAGGCGGCTGGAACCCAGAGGCGTGTACTACTACCTCTTCTGGTGTCCGTTGGAGGGTCCCATTCGTACGCTCGGCGAGGCCCCCGAACCGACAGACGCTGTCGGACGCGTCGGTCTCCTGCTGACGAAGGACGCCGCAGGGGGCGAGTGGGGCGACATTATCGACCATGAGCGCACACCTCTGCTCACCTACCGGCGCTGCTCGCTGCATGACAATGGTGACCTGATCCCTGGAGCACTGGGCAGCATGCCCGTACCCGTCAAGGCCACCCTGCCAGGCGTCCGCCGACTCCACGGCAGAGCAGAACGCTGGCTTAGGCGCTCCGGCGAAAGAGTCAATCCGTTCGACTATTGCGATGATCCGGGATTTCCTCGGCCCGACGATCCCGCTCGATGGTGGGTTTGGGCGAGACCCCACGCGCTCGAGAGGCTACGCGCAGGTGGGGCAATCTGGATGAAATTCGGATACTAGCTACTCCATCCGCTCAGACACGTGCCGTCGGGAGCTCGCCTACAAGACGCTGACTGGGAAGGGCCTGGGCAAGCAGAGAAGGGGCCAGGATGTGACCCTGGCTCTTCAAGTATCCCTCCCAGCGAGGGACCGAGAAGGCGGAACGTAGGCGGGCCAGAGCTGGCGTTAGTCGAGCATCAGCACCTTGCGGTGCCTCTTCGCCAACCACCACACCAACAGTAAGACGAGGTTCCCAAAAACCCAGGCAGGAACAACGAAAACGAGGGCGATCCCTGGTCCCAGGTAGGTCAAGTCGCATGCTGGTGGGAGAGGCTGAGCATTGCAAGGATCACGTAGGGCCACTAAGACCACGGCTAGGACCGCGGCCAGGCCCAGCAAGTTGACCACAATGAAGGCGACCCTCCACCGAGCGGCTCTTCCCATGGTGCGTCAAATATATCGTTACCCCTACAAGCCGCTCATCGAGCGGAACGCCGCAGCGTCCTGAGCAGCACGCCTAACGCTTCCTGGGGATACACGGCCTACGCGAACTCGAACGTGGGGTTCACCATCTTGAGCTGGTCGTACTCCTTGCCCAGGACGCCCTCGACGATCAACCGGGATCCCAGGGTCAATCCGTGGACGGACCGGCGCCCCAGCCACACCGCCATCACCTCGCCGGTTCCGTCGTAGAGCACCGCCGCCAGCGCCTCGAACCCCTCGACGGG
>DASWCX010000213.1:0-2005 GCA_036395815.1 Actinomycetota bacterium
GCGGGTCCTGGGGGTGAAGATCCTGGCGGTGGGGGCCATGGTCCCCCTGTCGGTGCTGGCGTGGCGACGCAGGATCGTGACCAGGGCCGAGGCCGGGGTGGCCGCCGTGGTGGTCCTGGCCGCGGCGCTGCTGTCCGCCTACCCCCTGCCGGCGCCGCCCGCGGCCAGGGCGGAGGCGGTCGCTCGCCGACTCCCTGCCGATCCGGGACTGCCTCGTCCGGGAGACCTGACGCTCGCCGCTCGTGCCGGGACCGTGCTCGTGGCCCTCACCGTGCGGCCGGGCCGTCCCGGGAGGAATGACCTCCTGATCTATGTCGAGCCCCTGAGCGGACAACGCGCCGCAGCGCGCCTGCCTGTCCATGTGTCGATCGATGGGCGATCGATCCGCGTGCACGAGTGCAGCGACTGGTGCCGCAGCGGGTCCGTGATGCTCAGCGACCGCGCCCGGGTGAGCGTACGCGTGAAGGGGCGCATGGGTGGCACCGCCCGGTTCGAGGTCCCGCGCCTGCCGGCGCCCCCTGGCGCCGCGCTGTTCCGCCGGCTCCAACAGCGCATGGACAGCCTGCGGACCTACCGGGTCCGAGAGGTCTTCGACACGGGCCTGTCGACGATCCGCTCCACCTACGAGTTCCAGGCCCCCGACCGGCTCAGAGTCAGCGAACCGAGCGGATTCAAGCTGGTGTGGATCGGACGCACCCGGTACCAGCAGCAGGCGAAGGGGAGCGGATGGCTCGTACAGCCAGGAGGAACCAGGTACTCGGTCCCCTCCTTCATATGGGGCTATGTCCCGGATCGGCGGTTCGACTTCCGGGTTGTGGGGCACGCCGAGGTGGACGGGAGGAGGACGCGCATCCTGTCCTTCTACGGACCGGAGAGCTCGGCCTCCTACTGGTTCCGGCTATGGGTGGATCCCCGGGGGCTGGTCCGTCGAGCCGAGATGCGGGCGGGAGGTCACTTCATGGACCAGACCTTCGACCGCTTCGACGCCCCCATGCAGGTGAAGGCCCCGATAGAGCCATGAGAGTGGCGGAAGAGGCCGACGTCGCGGTGGCCGGGGGTCGTCGGCAAGCTTCCTAGGCGCATGACAGGACTGTCATCCCGCTTGTCTGTTCTGCACGTGGGCAAAGGGCGCTACGCTTGGGACCGCCAGATCGAGGATCGGCGCGCATGGGCGGAGTGCGTCCGGCTGCCGTGCCGGATCACGTTGACGAACGTTTGAGGACGAGTGGTAGCCGCGATCTCGTAGCGGCCACCGTCCCCGAAGCCGCTGGAGGCGTCGCCACGATGTGGCGTGGGCGGTTTCTTCGGTCGATCCGCGCGTCCTGGGTGGACATCGCCTGGGTGGTGTTCGTCGGGCTGAACCTCATTGCCATGCACTTGATCCCCGAGTGGCAGACCATTCCGTTCCTCATCATCTGGGTGAGCCTCACTGCGATCTACGGCTTCCGCCTGTGGCAACTGGGCTCCACCGTGCTCACCGTTGCCGCGGTGACGCTCGCCACGGGCGGCCTGATCGGCTGGCAGGTTCTCCAGGGACAGGAGGACGTGGAGTACCTGGCCGAGGTGCCCCTGCTGGCGGTCATGTTCGTGGTGATGGTCTGGCATGCCCGCAGGCGGCTCGCCGCCCTGGAGGAGGTGAAGCGGTTCTCGGAGCACAACGTGCGTCTCCTCGAACAGCAGCGGCGGTTCCTGCAGGATGCCTCCCACGAGCTGCGCACGCCGATCACCGTGGCCCTGGGGCACACGGAGCTGGTCGAGCGTGCAGTGACCGACCCGGGGATCGCCGAGGACGCCCGGGTCGCGGTGGACGAGCTCCTCCGGTTGCGTCGGCTGGCCAACCGGCTGCTGCTCCTGGCGTCGGCCGAAAGCCCCGACTTCCTCCGACTGGCGCCGATCGAGGCCGAGGACCTGGTGGTCGAGGCGCTCAGCCGGTGGAGCCACACCTCCCGACGGTGGTCGATGGGCGAGCTGGAGGAGGCGGCGGTGCAGGGGGACCGGGACCGCC
>DASWCX010000214.1:0-2236 GCA_036395815.1 Actinomycetota bacterium
GGCCTTCGGTGACGAATTCGAACACCTCCGGCCGGGTGGCCTCGGTGACCACCGAGCGGTCCGTCCACCGGGCCACCGTGCCGTCCGAGCCGGTGGTGGAGAACTCGGTCCCCACTCCCGCCGGTCCGGGCGGGGCCTCCATCGTGAGCAGCCGGGTTGTCTCTCCCTGTCGCTGCCCCGCCCAGTCCAGATGGCTCGGCAGGTCGGCCAGCAGGTCGTATACGGCCTCGGCCGGAGCGTGACAGGCCCCCTCGAACCTCAGGACCGGGTTCCGCCACGTCGTCCGCTGCCGGTCGCCTTCCACTCGCGTCTTTCCCATCTGTCTTCGCCTCCTCTCCCGTATGCCTGTGCGCATGGTGGGGGAGTGGCGCGGAAGAAGGATCGGAAGGATTACCGATTTTCGTTCCGCGTTCCGGTGCTAGGAGGGGACGTCCTCCATGAGGTACCGCTGGGCGAACGTGGCCGCCTCGGCCCGGTTCCGGACGTGGAGCTTGGCGAACACGTTCCCGACGTGGGTGGCCACCGTCTTCGTGCTGATGAACAGGCGAGCGGCGATCTCGGCGTTGGTCAGCCCGTAGCCCAGCAGCCGCAGGACCTCGACTTCACGTCTCGAAAGCTCGCCCAGCAGCTTCGGACCGGTCCGGCCCCCCACGCCCAGCTCGCGGAGGAACCGCGCCGCCCCGTCTGCGTCGCGAGTGGCGCCGAGCCGCTCGAACGCGTCGAGGGCCTGGCGAGCCTCCTCGACGGCGCGCTCCGGCTCCTCGGCACCGACCGCCCGGGCCAGCGCCAGATGGGCCCGGGCCGCCCTGTGGGGCATGTGGTATCCGGTGAACAGCTCGATGGCCCGTCCGAGCCGCTCGATCGCCTCCTCGGTGTCGCCCGAGGCGGCCGCGACCGAACCCATGGCGAGCTCGGCTTCCGCCCGGACGCGTTGACGACCCGACCGCTCGGCCACCCCCGCCAGGGCCTCGGCGGTGGTCCGGGCCCCCGCCGTGTCGCCCTGTGCAAGCTGGACCTCGGTCAACTGCGCCAGCAGGGGGGCGGCCAGCAGGGTGTCCCGTCCCAGCTGGTTCAGCCGGCGGTGCAGCCTGGCCGCGGCGAGCGCGGTCTGCCCCCGCGCAAGGTACAGGGCGACCTGCGGCTGGGTCGCCTCGGGCAGGTCCTCATAGCCTCGAAGGAGCGCCTCCGCCTCCTCCAGGCGTCCCTGCATCACGCGCAGCGAGGCCAGGCGCGTGGCCGGGTGGACACACCGGGCCCGCTGGCCGCTCGACCCCAGGGCCTGGAGGGTGTCGGTCAGCCACTTCTCGCCGTCCTCCCACTGTCCGGCCGCGCCCAGGACCTCCGCGCAACAGGTTCCGCAGAAGGTCAGGACGTCCGGGTGATTGTGTTTCTTCATGTAGCCGAAGATCAGGTGGTTCCATTGCTCGAACCGTTCGGGCTCGAGGGTGACCTCGGCGGCCAGCATCATCGAACAGAACAGGTCGCCGACCGTGCGAAGGTCGCGGGGCTCGCCGGCGGTTGCGGCGGCCATCGCCTGGTCGAACCTGGTCATGCCCTCCTCGACCCGGCCCAGCCAGATCTCGGCCAGGCCCACCCGGCCGAGCGAGGCGAGCTCGAGGTCCGGGTCTCGGAACCGCCGGCCCGCCTCCAGGGCGAGCGAGGCCAGATCGAACGACCCGGCGGGATCCATCTCGATCTCGGACTCGGCGAGCTTGAGCCAGCCATGGGCGGCCGACGGCGGCAGGGGATCGAGCAGGTCGCGGGCCCGGGCCAGCCACCCGTTGGCCGCGGCGTGGTTCCCCAGGGACTGGCCGTGCTCCTTGGACAGGAACAACGCCGCCCGGACCGCGGCGGCGTCCTCGCCCGCTCGCCGGTAGGCGCCGTACGCTCGTTCCCACCCGTCGATGGCGCCCGGAACGTCTGACAGCCACCACCGGGACCGAGCCAGCCCGTCGAGCGCGGGTCCCGTTTCGGCTTCCGCCACCTGGACCTCGAAAAGGTCCCTCGCCTGGCTCCACGCGCCGGCGCGGAGCGCCTCCCAACCCGCTTCGAGTTCCGGTGCGGCCTCCGGGTCGTCGGTCATCGCCGGGATCATCCCATCCTCGAGTTCGGGACCGCCAGAGATTTCGGCCTTCGCCGGACGACGACTCGTCTCGACGCGCCCTCACCCGTCGGTGGGCGGGACCCACCGGCCCACGGCCGAGGGATCGAAGGGAGGCGACGTCGCGGAGACCCA
>DASWCX010000215.1:0-14529 GCA_036395815.1 Actinomycetota bacterium
AATGGGACGCCACCCGCCCTCGCGATGAGCCCTTGAAGGCAGGGCTCACCGCGTCACGGGAGGCCGGGCTCCTCGCCGAATGGCGCCGGCGGGATCACCCCTGAGCCGGTCCGAACGATCCACCGGGTCCCCCCGATCGGCCGATTGACACGGCCTCGGCCCGCTGCCACGGTCGATCCATGCGGAGACGAACGCCCCCTGCCCTCGCGGCGGCCCTCGTCGCGCTCGCCATCGCTGTGCCATCCGCAGCGGATGGAGCGCTGCCGGCCACGGCTCAGGCGAGGCCGGTCCACAACCCTCCGCACGTCGCCGCGGGATGCGCCTTCTTCCCCGCAGACAACATCTGGAACACCGACGTCTCGCGGCTGCCCGTCCACCCCAAGAGTGCCGCGTGGCTCGCCTCGATGAACGCCTCGACCACGAACCTCCATCCCGACTTCGGGCGGCCCCCCTACGGCATGCCCTACGCCGTGGTGGACGGCTCGCACTCGACCACCTTCATCAAGTTCCTGTACGCCGACGAGAGCGACCCGGGACCGTACCCCTTCGGCCCGGACATCCCCATCGAACAGGGCTCCGACCGGCATGCGCTCATGGTGAACGGCGACACGTGCGTCCTGTTCGAGCTGTACCTGGCGTTCTGGCACGCCCGTGATCCGAGGGCCGGCAGCGGGGCCATCTTCGACCTGGGATCGAACGCACTCCGGCCCGACACCTGGACCTCCGCCGACGCCGCCGGGCTCCCCATCGTGCCCGGTCTGGTCCGGTACGACGAGGTGAAGGCCGGGGCGATCAACCATGCCATCCGGTTCACCGCGCAACTCACCGACTGCTCGCACCTGTGGCCGGCCCGGCATGACGCCGGCACCTGCGACCCGGCCTACCCCCCGATGGGGGCCCGGTTCCGCCTCAAGGCCAGCTTCAGCCTGACCGGCTTCAGCCTGGACGCGAAGGTGGTGCTCCGGGCCATGAAGCGGTATGGGATGTTCCTGGCGGACAACGGCTCGAACTGGTACTTCCAGGGGACCGAGGACCCACGCTGGACCGACGACCTCCTGGACCAGCTCAAAACCGTGCCCGCCGGCGCGTTCGAGGCGGTCGACGAATCGGCCTGCCAGTTGAGCGCTGACTCGGCCCAGGCCGCCTGTCCGTGACCGCGAGCCGTCCTCCTTCGTACGGAGGACCGAAACGGACGCCTATCTGTAGCACGGACCGGCGCCGTTACGCCAAACGACGCGTTCACGGCCCGAAGGCGACGACCTCGCCGTTCCCCGAGCCGATCCACGACGCCGCGAAGACCATCCCGTCGACGACGACGGGCGGGGCGAACACCCCACCGCCCATGCTCCGGCCGCTGTTCCACAGGACACTGCCCGTCGCGGCGTCGAACGCGAACACGCGGCCTCCCCCGCCGGTGCCGAAGTAGACGACGCCGTTCGCCACGGTGGGGCTCGACACCATCATCGTTCCGGTCGGGACGCCGCTCTGCCACGCTAGGTGGAGCCGGCAGTCCGGGCCGAGCCGTAGGGCCACCATCCCGTGCACGAAGGGGGGCGCGTCCGGCCCGGGGTTCGACACGTACACCAAGCCCGTCACCGGCGAGTAGGCGGGGAGGCCGATGAAGCGACCCAGCCCCGGCTCCGAGGCGTTGCCCGCGATCTGGATCCGTTGCATCGGTCCCTCTCCGATGGCATCGCGGTCGTACACGAACAGGGAGCCCACCTTGTTCTCGGCCGCGAGCAGGGGCGGGCAGCCGGGAGGCCGAAACAGCATCGGCGTGGTGCCGAAGTCCACGTCTCGGCCCGTCAGGGACGGGTGATGGGAGTCGACCAGCTCGAGAGACGGGGTCAGCCGGACCACGCGATCGGCGTACGGCTGGCCCTCCGGCTCGGGCCGGAACGCGTTCCCCGTGGCCACGTACACGCTGCCGTCGGAGGGATCGATCGACGCACCGCCGTATCCCCAGATGCCTCCCCCGCCCACCACCGAGCCCGCGTCGTGGACCACGAACCACCTGGCGGCGATCCGGGCCCGCCGAGTGTCGATCGCCACCACCCTCCCGTAGCTGGGCGAGGCGTCGCAGAGGCTCGCCATGGTGACGTACAGCGTCCCGTCCCGGAGGGTCAGCGCTCCCCACACGTGCATGTGGGTGGGATCGGTGCTGATCGTCACCGGCCACCCGGGCGAAACGATGCCAGTCGCCAGGCTCACCGCGTACACGAAGACCAGGCTCCTCGGGCCGTCGGCAACCGAGACGTACAGCCGGCCGGTGGACCGGTCGATCACCGGCGTGCCGCTGATGCCGGCCACGTGGTCGGGCAGGTCGTAGCAGGCGGTCCGAACGGACCCCAGCCGGTCCCGCCACACCTCCTTGCCCGTCGCCGCATTCAGTGCGACGAGCGTGCCGTGCTCGGTCCCCGCGTACACGAGGACCACCGGGCCCCCCGCGGTCCGTACGCGGCTGGCGACCACCGGAGAGGCCGCGGCCACGCCGTCCAGCGACCGCCTCCACAGGACGTGCAGCTTCCCGGCGTTTCGTGGTCCCAGGGCGATCTCGTCCGGATTGAACCCCGAGCGCTGAAGGTCGAAGCCGTAGGTGGCCCAGTCGGACCGCTGCGCGGCGAGCGGGAGGTTCGCCCGGCCCTCCGACGGGTTCGAGATCGCGGCGAGGAGCGCCGCCAGGCCCACGCCGAGCAGCGCGAGCCGGCGGATCATGGACGTCTCCGTCAGGACGTGGTGAGCTCGCCCACCATCCCGGAGCTCTTGTGGTACTTGCAGAAGAACTCGAGGAACCCCGACTGCGGGAACGTGACCGTGACCTCGGTGCTCTGGTCGGCCTGCACGTCCTGGTCGATGTTCTGATCGCTCAGGGTGAAGTTGTGCAGCGTTCCGGCCTTGCTCTCGTTCTTCAGCTCGATGGTCAGCTTCTGCCCGGGGCTGCCGGTCAGTACCGTGGGTCCGAAGTAGAAGTCGTCCATCTCGACCTCCACGCTGGTGATGTTGTCGACCTCCTTCGACCCATGGTTGTTGGCCGTGTCGGACCCGACGGTGATCGTTCCGCCCGCGGACTCCGACGCCGATGCCGAGGCCGACGCCGAAACCGACTCGGAGGGCGAGGGTGAACCGCCCGACGACGAGTTGGACTTGCTCGAACAGGCCGCCCCGAACACGGCCAGGACGGCGAACAGCACCGCCACACGCATTGGAATCGATCTCATCTCGAACACCTCCCGTTGTTGCCGTGTACTACGGACGGACGGCGGGCCCGGATTCAGGGGACACCGGCGTGAGCGACGAGAGCTGGCTGCTCGGAGCGGAACGACAGGAGGTGTTCGCGGATCCGCGCAGCCAGCTCACCAGGATTACGAACGCTTCGATGGGCCGGATTCTCGGGGGGAGGTGCCGCCTGGAGGACCGGCCTACCCGGGCCGCCCGGCTCCGACGTAGTCGGGCTCGGACGCCAGCGGGACCTCCTCCACGAAGCCGCCGGTGTGAGGGGCGTGGATCATCATGCCGCCGCCCACGTAGATCCCCACATGCGAGATGGGCACGTAGAAGAACACCAGGTCTCCGGGTTGGAGCTGGTCCTGAGACACGTGCGGCAGCATCGCGTACTGGCCGGCCGAGGAATGGGGCAACGAAACGCCGGCCTGAGCCCACGACCACATGGTGAGACCGGAGCAGTCGAACCCCTCCTGGGGATTCGAGCCTCCCCAGTGGTACGGGACGCCGATCACGGAGAACGCGGCCTGCACGGCGACGCCCGCCCCGCCACCAGGCGGAGGCGGTGGAGGAGGCGGCGGGGGTGAGGGTGGGGGGGACGGATCGGGGCCGGGGTCCTTTCCCCCCGAAGGAGGCGGGCCGCCGCTCGCCGGCTGCTGCTGCACCGGCGGCTTCGGCTTCGGGTACAGGGGCTTGGCCAGCTCCTTCTCGAGCTGCGCGACGAGGGCCTCCTGGGCGGCGATCCCGGACTTGATCTCGGCCGTCTTCGATCGGATCTGGGCCAGGATCGATTGTTGCCGGGCGATGGCGTCGTGCAGCCGGCCGCTCGCTCGGATCGACTCCTGCCGCTTGATCTCGGCCTGGGTCGCGGCGTCCGCGTCCTGCCGGGCGATGCTGTTCACGAATTCGAGCCGGTCGGCGAATTCGGAGAAGCTGGTCGACCCCAGGATCGCCTCGATCTCGGACCCGGCGCCCTCGTACGCCGCAGCCGCGCGAGCCGACAGCTGCGCCCGGGCCGCGTTCGCTTCGGCATGGGCCCGGTCCGCGGCGTTCCGGGCGTCGACCAGCTGCCCCTGGGCCGCTTCGAGCTGCACCCGCGCCTGGTCGTACTGCTCGACCAGCAGGTCGAGGTGTCGATTCATTGAGTCCAGCTGCGCTTTGGCGGCTTCCAGATCCTGGTGGGAGGGTCGGGCGGAGGAGACGGTGCCGGTCCCCGCGACGAGCGACGCCGCGAGCAGCGCGGCTCCGAGGAGCCGCGCCAGGGGCGCCCGGGCAAGGTTCGTCTTCGTCATTGCCATAACAAACGGGCTGCAAATGCAGCCCGGAATCAGACCCTATGCGGCGCCGGGGTCGATGTCAAACCCCCAAACGGCCGTCCCCCGGAGCCGGGGCCTCGGCTCGAACCTTCGTCTTTCGTCTGTCGTCGGGACCCCGTACGCTCTGCACCGAGGGCGACGTGGCGAAGAAGCGGATCCTTTTCATCGATGACCGGCCGGACCATCTCCGCCAGCCGGTCCTCCGGCTCCAGCTGGCCGGCTACGAGGTGGAGGAGGCCCGAAGCGGCGCGGAAGGGCTGGCCTGGCTCCGCCAGGAGCCGTTCGACCTGCTCATCCTGGACGCCGATCTGCCCACCGAGGACGGATGGGGCGTGCTCAAGGAGGTTCGCGCCGATGACTCGCTCTCCGAGGTCAAGGCCATCGTGTTCATGGCGGCGAAGGGCGAGACCCAGAAGCTCATGCTGGTGCCCGTGGACGCCGAGCTTCGAAGACCCTTCTCGATGGGGGCGCTCCTGGAGGCCGTTCGGCAGGTGATCGGCGAACCCTGAGCCAAAGGCCGGTCGCCTCATGGGTGGCGAGAAGTGGCGGCTCAACGGGACCTGGGGTCGCCCAGTTCGCCCCCGGCGTGAGGCCCATCGCCCGCGGCCACGTCCACTCGGTGCGGGGGCGTGTCGAGCTTGGTGCCGATCAATCGTCGCCCGAACACGAAGATGTCGTTGTACCAGGAACCGGCCCCGACCCACTCGATGGCAACCCCATCGCTGCTCCCCGACGAGTGGATCATCCAGTCGTTGCCGAGGTAGATGGCCACATGGTCGACGTTCGAGGCCTTTCCCGAGCCGTCGCTGGCGAAGAACATCAGGTCGCCGATCCGGAGGTTCCCATAGGAGACCTGCGACGTGGTGGCCTCGGCCATGTCATGGCTGACGCGTTCGAGAAGCGTCCAGCCCGAATACGCGGTGTGGTACTGGGCCGCGTTGTAGTTCCCTTCGTTCTTCTTCATGACCCACCAGGCGAACCCGGAGCAGTCCATCCCTCCGATCGGCTGAGAGCCGCAGCAGTACCCGGGGGGCGAGGCCTTGTTCCACTCGCCGCCCCACACGTACGGGTAACCCATCTGATCGAGGGCGTAGGCCGTCACGTTCTCCTTGTCCTTCTGGTTCTGGTTCTTGGACGGGTCGAGCGCCGGCAGCGAGATGTCGTCGAACGCCGCGGCGTCGTCGATCTCCCAGGAGGGCACGGTCTCAGAGACCCACAGGGAGTACGCCACCTCGTCCCGATGGATGTGATCCTTCTTGTTGAGGTCCATGGACTCGTCGTCGTGGTTGTAGTGAAGCCCCAGCCAGTGCGCGAGCTGGATGTAGGCGAAGTACCCGTCGACGGAGTAGGCAGTGCCGTCGTCCTGGTGGATCTTCGACAGACCTGTGACGGCGTCGGCAAGCGAGCCCATCGCGCTGACGATGGCCTTGTCGAACTTCTGGACGCTGATCTCGCTCAGGGGATCGAACGCGCCGCCGCCCTTCGTGGCGATCCACCCGAGCTTCACCGCAACGTTGGCGTATGGGTAGAACGGGTCGGTCGTGGGCAGGTCGGGGAAGGTGATCGTGGGGTCGATCGGCTCCGTGGGCGCATATGCTTCGACCAGCGCCCTGGCCGCCAGCTCGCGATTCTCGTCCGTTGTCGGCTTGAAGAGCGACGTCCCATAGTCCTGCATCCACGTGTGGGTCTGGGCCACATAGGTGATGGCCGTGTAGTCCCAATAGCTGGTGGGCACGTCGGTGAAATCGGCGAATGCCGATCGTGCGGGGATGAACGTGGCCGCCACGAGGACGAACAACAGGGGAAGCCGCCCGCGCCACCTTCGCATGACGCTCCTATCGACCCCGCCGGACTCGATCTTGAGCGGACCGAGCAGCAGCGGCCCAAACGGGCCGACCACCTACACTCGATCCCATGCCGGAACTGCCGGAGGTCCAGGCGCTCGCAGAGCGGATCGAGGCCCGGCTTCTCGGTGCTCGGTTCACCCGGGCCGAACCCCTTTCGTTCTCGGGCCTCAAGACCGTGGCCCCGCCTCCCTCGGACGTGGTCGGGAGGCGGCTGACCGCGACAGGTCGACGGGGCAAGTTCCTGCTCCTCGACGCAGAGAGTCTGACCGTGGCCCTGCATCTGTCGCAAGGAGGTCGGATCGATTTCGAGGTGACATCCAGACCAACCCGGCCGAAGGGCGGGGTGGCGCGGTTCTCCTTCGACCGCCCGCCGGCCCTGCTGGTGAAGGAGTTCGGCACGGAGCGGAAGGCCGGGTGGTGGGTCCTGGCTCCCGGCGATCCCGGTCCGCTGGCCAAGCTCGGGCCGGAGCCCTTTTCCGAGGCGTTCGCCGCGACGGTCATGGCCGAGGCCGACCGGGGCCGCCTGCACGCCATGCTGCGCGACCAGCGACGGGTGGCCGGGATCGGACGCGGCTATTCGGACGACATCCTGCACCGGGCGAGGCTCTCCCCGTTCCGTTCGCTCTCCGCGCTGGACGGCGCCGAGCGGGCTCGGCTCCTGGACGCGGTGCGCTCGGTCCTCACCGAGGGATTGGATGTCGAACGCCGCCGCGAGGGTGGCCTGCCGCCGAAGCTGGGCGATCACTGGATCGTCCACGGGCGGGCCGGGACTCCCTGCCCCGCGTGCGGGACGGAGCTCAGGCGGGTGTCCTACGAGTCGCACGAGGTGACGTACTGCCCGTCCTGCCAGACCGGAGGCCGGGTCCTGGCGGACCGCCGACTCTCCAGGCTGGTCAGGTGAGCGTCATCTGGCGGTACCTCGACGCCGCGGGCGGCGAGGTGGAAACGTCAGCGACGTTCGACCATCGCGACGCAGCGGAGGAGTGGCTGGGCGGGGCGTGGCGCGAGCTGCTCCAGCGTGGCATCGAGGAGGCCGAGCTGGTCGACGGCGACCGCATCCTCTATCGGATGGGATTGCGGGAGACCTGACCGGCCGCGGGAGGGCTGACCGGCTACAGGTACTGGCCGGCGTGGGGGTCGATCCGGTCCGAGCTGATGGCCTGGATATCGCGCTCCCGCAGCAGCAAGAAGGTGTCGCCCTTCACGTCGACCTCCAGTCCCGTCTGCGGGATGAACAGGACCCGGTCGCCCGGCTTCACGTTGCGGGTCTCGGGGCCGACCAGGACCACGTTCGACCACACGCAGCGTTTGATGGGGGTGGCGGCGGTGGCCGGGATGACCAGGCCCCCCTTCGATCGGCGCTCGCTCTCGTCCGGCACGTTGACCAGGACCCGGTCGGCGGTCAGCCGGATCTGGTCCACGGCCTCGGCGGGCCGCTCTTCGGGGACGGGGCGCAGCTTCGGTGGAGCCATGGCCGCCTGCGATTCTACGGGGCGCCGTCGGAGTCCAGGATGGCCGAGGCGATCCGGCTTCGATGCTCGGCTCCCCACCCCATGAGCGCCGAGATCCCCAGGGCCCGCTTGTACCACCGGTGCAGCGGGTGGTCCCAGGTGAATCCGGTGCCGCCATGCACCTGGATGGCCCGCTCGCACGCGGCGACCGCGGCGTCGGCCGCCCGGGCCTTCGCCGCCGCCGCGGCCGTGGGGGCCTCCGGCTGGTCCTCGGCCACCGCCCACCCGGCCCAGTAGGCGAGGGAGCGGGCGGTCTCGATCTCGAGGAAAGCCTGGGCCAGCTGGTGGGACACGGCCTGGAACGCTCCGATCGGCCGGCCGAACTGGACGCGGGTCCCGGCATGGGCCACGCCCATGTCGAGGGCGGCGTGTCCGACCCCCACGGCCTCCGCGGCCAGAGCGGCGAGGGCCCGGTCCCGAGCCTTCGCCAGCTCGCCGGGGCCGATCGTGCCGAGCAGCCGCGCCGCGGCGCCGTCGAGCGCCACCTCTCCCATCCTGCGGGTGGCGTCGACGGTGGGCAGCTCGCGCCACGCCACGCCGTCCGCGTCCCGGTCCACGGCCCAGACGCCGGTCCCCTCGGGCAGGCCTCCCAGCACCACCAGCAGTTCGGCCGCGGCCAGGTCGGGGACGAAGAGCCTGACTCCGGTGAGCCGGTCACCCTCCCAGGTCATCTTGGGGGCTGGGTCCACGTCGAAGTCGCCCTCCGGTCCGGCCCAGGCCACGGTGGCCACGCGTTCGCCGGCGACGAGACCCGCGACCAATTCGTCTCCGCCGGTGGCGCGGAGCAGCGGGAGGGCCAGCACCACCGAACCGAAGAACGGCCCCGGATAGAGCCCCCGCCCCAGCTCCTCGGCCAGGATCATCTCCTCGAAGAACGAAAGCCCGGCGCCGCCGTCGGCCTCGGGCACCGAGATCCCGGTCCACCCCATCTCGGCGAGGGCCCGCCATTCGGATCGGTCGAACCCGGAGCCGTCCGCGAGGGTGGCCACCCGATCCGGGGGATACCGGTCCCGCACGAACTGCCGGGCCGAGTCCCGGAGCATCTCCTGCTCATCGGAGAACGCGAAGTCCACGGGTCAGCGGCTCTTCGCCAGGCCGAGGATGCGCTCGGCGATGATGTTTCGGAGGATCTCGGACGTACCCGCCTCGATCGAGTTCCCGCGGCTCCGCAGCTGCGCGGTCTGCCACCGGCCGCCCTCCACCGCGAGGTCCGAGCCTCCCCCCAGCATCGCGTAGGCGCCCTCGATCTCCAGGGCCGTCTTGGTCAGGCGCTGGTTCGTCTCCGACCAGAACAGCTTCGCCACCGAGCCCTCGGGCCCGGGGACCCCCGTCTTGAGCAGGGCGGAGAACGAACGGTAGATGGTGAACCGGAAGGCCTGGACGTCGGTCCACAGCTCGGCCAGCCGGTCGCGGACCAGCGGGTCGTCGGCCGCCATCGCCCCGTCGCGCGGGGTCGCCTTCGCCAGCGCGATCAGCCGGCGGAGGTTCGCGTCCAATCTGGCCAGCAGGGCGAACCCCACGTTCGCCCGTTCGTTCATCAGCGTGGTGATCGCGACCTGCCACCCCTGCCCGACCTCCCCAACGACGCGGTCTCGCGGGACGAACACGCCGTCCATGAAGATCTCGTTGAACTCGGCGTCGCCGGTGATCTGGCGGAGCGGGCGGACCTCCACCCCCGGGGCGTGCATGTCCATGAGGAAGTAGGTCAGGCCCGCGTGCTTGCCGCCGGAGCCGTCGGTGCGGGCCACCAGGATGCACCAGTCGGCGATGTGGGCGAACGAGGACCACACCTTCTGCCCGGTGACCCGGAAGCCGTCGCCGTCGGGGACCGCCTTCGTCTGGAGGGAGGCCAGGTCGGAGCCGGCCTCGGGCTCGGAGAACCCCTGGCACCACACCTCCTCGCCGGACAGGATGTTGGCCAGGAAGCGGTGCTTCTGCTCGTCGGTGCCGTGGGCCATGATGGTGGGCCCGGCCATCCCGATCCCGATGAGCCCGATGTGCTCGGGCGCTTCGGACCGCGCCAGCTCCTCCAGGACGATGGCGGAGAGCGTTATGGGAGCCTCGCCCCCGCCGTATGCCTTGGGCCAGTGGAGACCGATGTACCCGGCCTCGTACAGCTTCCGGGACCAGTCCTTGTAGAAGGCGACCCGAGCGTCGCCCTCGGGCTCTCGCCACTCGGGCGCGCCCCACCCGTCGGGGAGGTTCGCGGCGAGCCAACCGCGGAGCTTCGACCGGAACGCGGCCTCCTTCGGGGTGTCGCGGAAGTCCATGTCCCTATGATGCACGGCATGCTGAGCATTGGCGAGGTCCTCGATCGCGCCGAGGCCGCGCTCAAGGCGTCCGACGCCGTCGAACATCCACATGCCGGCAAGGAGCGATACGACGCGGAGGAGCTCCTCGAGTGGGTCGTCGGCCCGGACTGGGACCTCGACGAGATGCTCCCGGCGCAGCGGCTCCGCCGGTTCGATCGGCTCCTGGCCCGGCGCCTGGCCGGCGAGCCTCCGGCCTACATCACGGGACGAACCACGTTCGCCGGGCTCGAGCTCCGGATCCGCCCCGGCGCGTTCATCCCCAGGGAGTCGAGCGAGTGGATGGCCGAGCAGGCGGTTCGCCGGCTCCGCCGCCGCCCCCGGCCGGTGCTCGTCGACGTGGCCACCGGGATCGGGCCGGTGGCCCTGGCCGTCGCGTCGAGGCTGTCGTCCGCCCAGGTCCTCGGCGTCGATATCTCCCCCATCCCCATCCGGCTGGCGAAGGAGAACGCTCGCCGCCTGGGCCTGAGGAACGTCCGGTTCCACCTGGGAGACCTGTTCGGACCGGTGCCCGGTGGGCTGCTCGGGCGGGTGGACGTGATCACCGTGCACCCCCCCTACGTGGGAAAGCGGGAGCTGAAGGAGCTGCCCGACGAGATCCGGCGGTTCGAGCCCCTGGAGGCGCTGACCGATCACTCCCCGCTGGGCGACCGGATCCTCGGGCTGGTGGCCCGGGAGTCCCCGGCGTGGCTGAAGCCGGGCGGCTGGCTGCTGGTCGAGGTGAGCCCGGACCGGTCCCGAGGAGTGAAGAGCGTCCTGAACGCGGCCGGCTATCGGGACGTGCGCAGCACGAAGGGCGGGGTCGAGGTCAGCCGGGTGGTCGTGGGGCGGGCCTGAGGGCCGGGCCTGAGCCCCGCGCCGCCTCCTGGCGCCGACCCCACTCGTACAGCGCGTCGTACACCGGAGACTCCGCGGCCAGCAGGCGCTGGTCGTCGGGTTCGACGCTCACGAAGCCCTCGGCGATGGCCAGCAGCCCGGCGGACTGCGGGGTGGCGTCGATCTCTCCCTCGATGTCGGCCCCGTGCACGATCCGGGCCAGAAGCTGGAGCGCCGGGTCGTCCAGCTCGAAGTCCTCGATCAGCACCTCGAACGTGCACCTACCGTCCCGGTGGGTGAACTCGGCCCCGGGAGCGTCGAACGATCGCGCCCCGCGCTCGGCGGCGTAGTCCAGCACCCGCTCGCGAGGCACGTACGTGATCTGGGCTTCGGGGTCGATGAAGCGCCGGATCAGCCACGGACAGGCGATCCGGTCCGTCTTCGGCCGTGCCCGGGTGACCCACTCCATCTGGTGCCTCCTCGTCCAGTCCTCCCTCGCAGCGTACCCCGTCGTGGACGGAGCTGTGGGCTATCCTCCGGTGGTGCGACCGGCTCTCCTGCTCCCCGGGATCGCGCTCCTCGTCATCGGGGTGATCTGGATCTTCCAGGGGCTCGACGTCCTGAAGGGGAGCTTCATGACGGGCGAGCCCTTCTGGGCCTGGATGGGCGCCCTCGCCGTCCTGCTGGGTCTTCCCCTGGTCCTGCGGGGCCTTCGCCGAGGCTGACGTCGGCCGTCAGGGCCGGCGGGCACGGACCCAGGCCCGATGATCGGGCAGCGGCCAGTACCCATCGACGGCCATCCCGACATCAACGGTGACGGCCGGACCGGCCGAGCCGATACCATTGGCCGATGCGGCAGCGAACTCCAGCACCGAAGCCGGGACGCCGGCGGGACCCGAACGCCCCTCCAAAGCCGAGGCGGCCACGCGATCAGCTGGGCCGCCCGCTCGCGTGGGAGGCGAGGGGGACGCTCGAGATGGAGGACTACGACTCCCTGTCCCTCGAGCAGAACCACCGCCTGGGGATCGGGCACTTCAACGCGGAGCGATTCTTCCCGGCCCACGAGGCATGGGAGACATGCTGGAAGCAGGCGAAGGAGACGGACGAAGCGGAGTTCTTCAAGGGGCTGTCGCAGCTCGGCGCTGGCTACACGCACATCCTTCGGGGCAACCAGCACGGGGCGTTCACGCTACTCCGGCGGGGGGCCGGGCGGATCGAACGGTACGAGGACGGCCACCGCGGGGTGAACGTCCGCGAGCTGGCCACCGCAGCGATGGGCCTGGCCGATCGGATCGAGGCCGCCGAGCAGGCCGGCCGGCCGAGCCCAGAGGTGTCCTTTCCCAAGATCGCCTGAGCCGGCGCCCCGGCTCGCCCTATACTTGGGGCCCGCGACAGAGGCGATGGGGCTCGCCGAACGCCTTCGGGCTGATGGCTCCTACCCGAACAGAAGGTAGGGGCTTTTTCATGGGCCAGTGGACATTCGCGGAATCCAGGGACCGGCTCCGGAGGACGCTGTCGGCACTGACCGAGGTGGCGAGTGGCCGCGGGAGCGGGGCGGTGGCCGAGGCCGCGACGGCCCTCATCCGGAAGCTCGAGGAAGAGCGGTTCAACGTCGTGGTGGCGGGGGAGTTCAAGCGGGGCAAGAGCACGCTCGTCAATGCCCTGCTGGGAATGGACGTCCTGCCGACTTCGGTGGTCCCGCTGACGTCGGTGGTCACCGCCGTCACGTGGGGGGACCCGCCGCGGGCGGAGGTCTTCCTGCGCACCGGCGAGACGCGCCGGGTCGGCGTGGGGGAGATCGCCGCCTTCGTCACCGAGCGGGGGAACCCGAACAACGCGCTGGGCGTCGACCGCGCCATCGTGTATTGCCCCTCGGACCTGCTTCGAGACGGCGTGTTCCTGGTCGACACCCCGGGGGTCGGAAGCGTCCACCGGCACAACACCGAAGCCGCGCTGGCGTTCGTTCCCGAGGCGGACGCGGCGATCTTCCTGACCTCCGCCGACCCGCCGATCTCCGACGGGGAGCGGCGGTTCCTCGAGGCGGTCAGTGCGGAGGCGGCGCGGATGTTCTTCGTGCTCAACAAGATCGACTACCTGGGCGGGGACGAGCTGTCCGACGCGCTCTCGTTCACCGCTGAGGTGGTCGGGTCGGCGGTGGGGCGCCCGGCGCGGCTGTATCCGGTGAGCGCCCGGCGGGCCCTCCGGGCGAAGCTCGACGAGGACGAGGCGACGCTCGACGCGTCGGGGCTCCCGGAGTTCGAGCGAGACTTTCGCCGCTTCCTCATGCGGGAGAAGGGGCGGACGATCCTGGCGTCGGCCGCGGGCCAGGCGCTGAAGCTCCTGGTCGACGAGCGGAACTCGCTGCACGTCGAGGAACGGACCCTTGCGCTTTCGGACGACGAGGTCTCGGAGCGAACCCGGGCGATGGAGGCGGTGTTCGAGGAAGCCCTGAGGGCGCGGGAGGACATCCGCGCGCTGCTCCGGGCGGAACAGGCGAAGCTGATCGCGTTGGTGGACGGCGATCTCTCCGACCTTCGACGGCGCGAGACGCGGTCACTGCTTGTGAAGGCCGAAGCGCTCCTGGCCGACACCGAGGACCTGCACGCGGCGGCCGCCGATCTCGACCGCGGGGTGAAGGAGATGCTGCGGGAGCGGATCGATGTCTGGCGCGGCCAGGAGGAGCGCAGGGTCGCCGCCGCCTTCCGCGACGCAACGGCGCGGTTCGTGGAGGCGACGAACCGGTTGGTCGAGCGCACCGTGGCGCTGTGCGGGGAGCTCCTCCAAATCGAGCTGACCGTGGCCGCCGCCCCTGCCGGCATCGACCCCGACACCCGGTTCACGTACTCGTTCTTCGACGTGCCCTCGATCCTCGCCTCGCTCTTCCCCGACGTTCGCGGGTACCTCCCGAAGGGCATGGCGCGCCGGATGCTCGAGAAGGAGCTTCGGCGAGACGTCCCGGTGCTGGTGGACAAGCACTGTGGACGGCTGCGGTGGGACTTCGTCCAGCGGCTGGACAGGAGCCTCCTGGCCCTGGAGCGGTCCCTGGACCGGCGGCTCGACTCGACCATCGACAGCCTCCGGGCCGGCATCCTGCGGGCGCTGGAGGAACGGACCCGGAGCGCCGACCGGGCGGCCGGGGGCAGGCGCCTGCTGGAGGAGGTCCGCGATCGGCTCTCGGCGATGGAGATGGTGTTGGACCGGCTCCTGTCGGAGACCGGATCGGAGGAGGGGGAAGCAGCCTGACGCTTCCCCCACCCTTCGACGGGTTCGAGCGCGATCTCGACTTCCGATCCGTCTCCGGCGAGACGGCCGTGCTCTCCGTGCCGGGGGAGAGCGGCGACCACGAGGAGGAGGGGCCGCTGCGGTTCATGGTCTACGTGGGGCTGTTCGACATGTTGACGGACGCGGTGGCCGATGGCCACTCCGAACCGGGGGAGCGCCGGGACGTGCTCGAGCGTCCCTACCGAACGGTCCAGGCCGCCGAGGGGCCGCTGCGGTTCGCCCTGTT
>DASWCX010000216.1:0-1718 GCA_036395815.1 Actinomycetota bacterium
CGAGATCTCCAAGATCCGGCGGATGGCGGGCGATGGGTTCAGCAGCACCACCGGGCCCAGGCCCCTCTGCCCGGCGTGCAACGCGAGCTGGACGAACAGGCGCAGTCCCTGGCTGTCCATGAAGGCCAGCCCGGAGAGGTCCACCACCACCGAAGAGCCCGCCCGCAGCTCGGCCCACAGGGCGTCACCGAGCTGCTCGACGTTGGAGACGTCGAGCTCGCCCTCGACCTCGAACCGACCGTCCCTCTCCCGTCTGACCTCCACCCGGCTGCACGCTATCACCCCGTCCCGGGGGCCCAAGGGTTGCCCGCAGGGACGACTGGGAAGAACATGGGGATCCAGCGAGTGGGCCCGAGCACGGAGATCGATCACAGCTTCCCGCTTGACCCTCGGGCACTGGGCGAGGCGAGGCGAGGCGATCGCTCGCTCTCCTCCGTGGTTTGGTGCCTTCCGAGGTGGTGATCGATCTCGCCCTGCTCGTCGATGGTCACCAACTCCCTCCAGCATTCCGGCAGTTCGGACCAGCACGTGGATGTCTCGATTCGGGCAGGACCGGATGCCGTCCGGGTGGAGGTCCGGGATGAGGGTCCCGGCTTCGAGCCGATCCCCCTCCGAGCCGCGCCGCCGCCCAGGGAGGGCGGATGGGGACTGTTCCTGGTGGATCGTCTTGCCACCCAGTGGGGAACAAAGCCCGGAGGTGTGGTGTGGGCGGAGTTGGACTATCCCGCCACGGGACGCCGGCGCGCGCGGGGTAGGTGGGCCAGCTCGCCAGGGTGATCCTCAGGGCCCCCGAAACATTCTGTTGAAGGGGGAGGAACCTCCCGCCCCTGCCCCGCGTCGGCTCTGCGATGAGTCTGTCTCGAAGCCGGCGGCTGGCGGCGCTTGGGGCGTTCGCGCACCCATGTCCGGGGCCTGGTCGCCCTGGCAGTCCTGCTCGCCCTGCTGGGGGTGGCGGACGCCACCGCCAGGGCCGTGGTCCGGCCTTGGATCGGTCGCGACGTCGCCCTGGCCCTGGACCTACCCGAACGGCCCGCCGTGACTATCGGCGGCTTCACATTCCTCCCCAGGCTGGTCTCCGGGGAGGTCCCCACGGTCTGGGTCCGCATGGGCAACGTGACCGCCAGCGGGGTGAGCGTGCAGGCGGTCAGCCTGCGGCTGGGATCGGTCAGGTTCTCCCGGGCCAAGTTCCTGTCCGGACACCCCGGGATCATCACCGCCGCCACGGGGGACGGCACCGTCATCATCACTAGGGCGGCGGCCCCGGCGTCGGGGCGGAACACCCGCCCCATCACGGTGCGATTCGCCCGGGGCCAGGTCCTGCTGTCGGGGGGCGACCTGGGGGGCCCGGTTGCGGCTCGCCCCTCGGTGTCCGGGCGCACGCTCAGCCTGCGCCCGATCGGGGCCCGGTCCAGGGCTGTCGGTGGCGATCGCGCTCCCGGGCGCTGCTTCCCGGCCTCGACTACACCAACGTGATTGTGGGGACATCGACCGCGACCCTGTCGTTTCATGCCGCCGAAGTTTCCCTGCGCCCTCGCTCTTCCTGACCGATGGCCGCTGCGGTGGCCGCTGCGCCATCGAGAGAAATCTCCCCGCCGCCTTGCCGCCCCGCTCCCGTCGCTCATGGTCGGCTCGCCCGAACGCCACCCAGCGACCGGGCGTAGGCGTGGCGCGCGCTACGGCTCGACGTCCCTGCTGCAGGGCGCGTGGAGACATATCCA
>DASWCX010000217.1:0-5960 GCA_036395815.1 Actinomycetota bacterium
GGATCATCGACTCCCAGGGGGTCAAGCCGGGGAACAAGATGCCCCCCATCGAGCTCCCGGCCCGGGACCTCCAGGCGCTGATCGACTGGCTGGAGAGCCTGAAGTAGCCATGGCCATCACGGTCGGCGAGCGGCTGGAGCATCTGTGGGAGGAATCCCCAGGCCTCGGCTCGTGGCTGGGCACGGTCGACCACAAGCGGATCGGGAAGCGCTACGTCTACACGGCCTTCGTGTTCTTCCTGGCCGGAGGGATCGAGGCGCTGATCGTGCGGGCCCAGCTCACCAGGCCCGACGAGCAGCTGGTCGGGCCCCAGACCTTCAACGAGCTGTTCTCGATGCACGGGATCACCATGATCTTCCTGTTCGTGACGCCGCTGCTGTTCGGCTTCGGGAACTTCTTCGTCCCGCTCATGCTCGGGACCCGGGACATGGCGTACCCGCGGCTGAACGCCTTCGGCTACTGGGTGTTCCTGTTCGCCGGGATCTTCCTGTACTCGAGCTTCTTCATCGGCAAGGCCCCGGACAACGGATGGTTCAACTACGTCCCGTTCTCCTCCAAGCCGTACTCGCCGGGATTGAACGCCGACTACTACACGCTGGGCCTGCTGTTCCTGGGGGTCTCCACCACCGTGGGTGCCATCAACTTCATCGTGACGATCTTCAAGCTGCGCGCCCCCGGGATGTCGGTGGCCCGGATGCCCCTGTACGTGTGGGCCATCCTGGCCACCTCGTTCGCGGTCGTGTTCGCCCTGCCCTCGCTGACCATGGCGAACGCGATGCTCGAGCTGGACCGGAAGTTCGGGTTCCACTTCTTCGACGTGAAGCACGGGGGCAGCGCCATCCTGTGGCAGCACCTGTTCTGGATCTTCGGCCACCCCGACGTCTACATCATCTTCCTGCCGGCGGTGGGGATCGTGTCCTCCATCGTCCCGGTGTTCGCGCGGCGGAACATCATCGGCTACGGCTACCTCGCCCTCGCCACCATGGCCACGGCGGTCATCGGGTTCGGGGTTTGGGTGCACCACATGTTCGCGGTCGGCCTGCCGAACCTGTCGATGGCGTTCTTCTCCGCCGCGAGCCTCCTGATCACCATCCCGACCGCGGTCCAGATCTTCGCCTGGGCCGCCACCATCATCGCGGGCAGGCCCGTGTTCAAGACCGCGTTCCTGTTCATCCTGGGCTTCCTGTTCGTGTTCGTGATCGGCGGGGTGACCGGGGTGATGTTCGCCGCGGTCCCATTCGACCAGCAGATCACCGACTCGTACTTCGTGGTGGCCCACTTCCACTACGTCCTGTTCGGCGGCGCCGTGTTCCCGATCTTCGGGGCCATCTACTACTGGGTGCCGAAGATGTGGGGGCGGCTGATGTCCGAGTCGCTCGGGAGGTGGTCGTTCTGGCTCATCTTCGCCGGCTTCAACCTGACGTTCTTCCCCATGCACGTTCTCGGGCTGCTGGGGATGCCCCGTCGCATCTACACCTATCACGCCCGCCTCGGATGGGATCCGTGGAACCTGTTGTCCTCGATCGGCTCCCTCGTCCTGGCCCTCGGGATCCTGATCACGGTGGCCAACTTCTTCTGGAGCCGCCGATATGGCGCCCTGGCCGGACCGGACCCCTGGGGCGGCGACACGCTCGAGTGGGCCACCAGCTCGCCCCCGCCGCCGTACGACTTCGTCGAGATCCCCACGGTCCGGTCGGTCGTCCCAGTGTGGGACCAACCCGAGCTTCGCGAGGGCGCCATCCGGGCCCAGGACCGCCTCCTGGCAGCCGAGCACGAGACATTGGGCACCACCGTCCTCGACGCCGACCCCGAGGTGCTGCTTCCGATGCCGGAGGAGTCGTTCGCCCCGGTGGCCACGGCACTCGGCCTGGCCGTGGCCGTCACCGGCACCCTGATGAGCGTGTGGCCGGTGGCCATCGCCGGCCTGGCCATCGTGGCCGGAGGGCTCCTGGCGTGGCACCGGTTCAACCCGGAGATCGAGCGATGAGCGCCGCCTGGGAGCGGACCCGCCCCTCGGGCCTGCCGACCTACCCGCGGGAGGCCGGCGAGGGCCGCTCGCCGAGCTGGTGGGGGATGATCCTCCTGATCTTCACCGAGGCCACGTTCTTCGCCATCCTGCTCCTCAGCTACTTCTATCTCCGGTTCCAGTCCGGCCCCACGTGGCCTCCCGACGGGATCGAGAAGCCGGACCTGTTCCTGGTCTCGATCATGACCCCCATCCTCGTGCTGTCGAGCCTCCCGATGCACTGGGCGGACACCGGCATCCGGGAGGGACGGCTGTGGCGGCTGCGCCTGGGCCTGATGGCCACGCTGGCGCAGGGGCTCACCTTCCTCGGGCTCCAGGCGGTCGAATACCACACGTTGCTCGACACGTTCACCCCCCGAACCGACGCGTACGGATCGCTGTTCTTCACCATCACCGGGTTCCACGGCCTGCACGTCGCCGTCGGCCTCTTGCTGATCGCCTGGCTGCTGGTGAACTCCTTCCGCGGCCGGTGGACCCGCCACAGCCACCAGGCCGTGGCGAACATCGCGCTGTACTGGCACTTCGTCGACCTGGTGTGGCTGTTCATCCTGACCTCCCTGTACTTCTCACCCCACTGGTGGCCGTGACCGTGGCCGAACGCCGGCTCCGACCGACGATGGACGGGAAGGACACTCGGTCCTTCCCGCTGTGGTTCGGCGTGCTCGGGCCACCCCTGGCCTGGGCCGCCCATCTGCTGTTCTCCGACGGGATCTTCGAGCTGGGTTGCTCGCCCGGGTTCGTCCATCCCGACATCTACGGGCTGTCGCTGAAGTTCTGGCAGCTGCTCGAGACCGGGCTGCTCGAGGCCGTCATCGTCGTGGCGGGGCTGCTGTCGTGGGGAGCGCTGCGCCGGCTGCGAAGGATGCAGGACGGGACCGCCCTCGGCCGGGCCACGGGAATGGCGATCGCCGGGGTGGCGTCCGCGTTCCTCTACGGTTTCCTCCTGCTGTTCGGGTTCCTGCCGGCCCTGTTCCTCCGCTCGTGCGGGAGCTCGCTTTGAACGCGGTGGCCGCGGCGTGGGCGCCGGATCCCGTGGTCCTGATCGCCGTGGGGCTGGCCGGTTGGGCCTACGGGACGGGCCTCCGGCGGCTTCGGGGGCGGGGCAGAAGCCGGGCCGAGGTCGCCGCGTTGTTCTGCGGGCTCGCCGCGGTGGTCGCCGCGCTGGCGTCGCCGCTCGACCACCTGGCGACGACGTCGCTCTCGGCGCACATGACCCAGCACCTGTTGCTGGTCCTGGTGGCCGCGCCCCTTCTCGTGATGGGCCGGCCGCTGCTGCCGGTCCTGATGGCGCTTCGCCCGGCATTGCGAAGGGTGGCCCGGAGGCTGGAGCGCCGGCCGGCCGTGGCGGCCGGCGGCCGGATCCTGTCCCGCCCCACGGTCGCCTGGCTGCTCCACGTGAGCGTCCTGTGGGCCTGGCACGCGCCCGGTCCTTACCAGGCCGCGCTGAGCAGCCAGCCCGTCCACGCGCTCGAGCACGCCAGCTTCCTGGGAACGGCCATGGTGTTCTGGTGGGTGGCCCTGGAGGCCGAACCTCGGCGCAGGCTGGCACGGGGAACCGACGTCCTCTACGTGCTTCTCGGGTGGATGCAGAGCGGAGCCCTGGGGGCCCTGTTCACCTTCGCCTCCTCCCCCATCTACCCCCTCTACGCCGCGAGGGCCGGGGCCGCGGCGGCCCTGGCCGACCAGCAGGTGGCCGGGCTGATCATGTGGATCCCGGCCGGCGTGGTGTACCTGGGGGCGGCGTCGTGGATGTTCGTGGGGTGGCTTCGGGCCGCCGAGGCGGACGCCAGGCGGGCCGAGGGCGCGACCGCCGGCGTCGCCGCTGCGGCCGGGAGGCCCGGATGGTGAGGAGGCGAGTCCTGCTGTCCACGGCCGCCGCGTGGATCTTCCTACTCGCGGCGTGCACCTCGACGCCCGGCAGGGAGCCGCCGCCCCAGGTCCCCGGGAGCGACCCGCAACGGGGAGCCCAGCTGATCGAACAGCTCGGCTGCGGCTCCTGCCACGTGGTGCCCGGCGTGCGCGGGGCCGACGGTCTGGTCGGCCCGCCCCTGATCCACTGGAGCCGGCGGGCGTTCATCGCCGGCGAGCTGCCGAACAACGCCACGAACCTGATCCGGTGGCTCATGGACCCCCAGGCCGTGGAGCCGGGCACGGACATGCCGAACCTCCACCTGAGCCAAGCGCAGGCGCGGGACATCGCCGCCTACCTCTTCGGCATCCAGTAGATGGCCGGGTTCAGGCGGGTGGTGCTGGCGGCGGGGGTGGTGGCTTCGGGCACGCTCGTGTTCCTCCTCACCCGGCCCCCACCCTCGTCGGGGATCGGCCTGTCGCAGACCCCGAGCCCTCCGGCCACCCAGCCCCTCAGCCCCTTGCCCACGCCCATCGCGGGACCGGGCCGCGACCTGTTCCTTCGCGACTGCGCGTGGTGCCACGGCTCCCAGGGCCAGGGCACGAACCGGGGGCCCTCCCTGATCGGCGTGGGCGCGGCCGACGCTGACTTCTGGCTGTCCACGGGACGGATGCCGATCGCCCAGCCCGAACAGAACCCGCCGCGCGGGCCGACCCCGTACACACCGGCCCAGATCCGGGCGCTGGTGGGGTTCGTGGCCGGCCTGGCGCCCGGACCGCCCATCCCGGCGGTCGACGTGGCCGGGGCGAGCCTGTCCGAGGGGGCCGCGGCCTACCGGGACAACTGCGCGGCCTGCCACAGCTCGACCGGTGCGGGCGGCGCGCTGACCTCCGGCCTCCAGGCTCCCTCCCTCCGGTTCGCCACCCCGGTCCAGGCGGTGGAGGCCATCCGGTTGGGTCCCGGCACCATGCCGGCGTTCGGCCCCGACGCCATCGCCGACTCCCAGGCCGCCGCCGTCGCCCGGTACGTGCAGACACTGCGGTCACCGGATGACCGGGGGGGCAACGGCCTCGGCCACCTCGGCCCGATCCCGGAAGGGCTGGTGGCCTGGCTCGTGGGGTTGCTGACCATCCTCGTGGTGGTGCGGTGGATCGGGGAGCGGGCGTGAACGGCCGGCCGGAGCGGCGGTTCCAGCAGGGGCTGGTCAACGCGAGCTTCGCCTCGTCGGCGGCCGCGTCCATCGGACTGGCCGTCGTTTACGTGCGCGGCGGCCAGCCCCAGCTCGAGGGAGCGCTGCTGCTGGTCGCGTTGGGCGGGATGGGCGTGGGCCTGATCGTGTGGGCGAAGCGGTTCCTGCCGCCCGGCCCGTTCGTCCAGGAGCGCCACCCCCCGTCCTCCACCCGCCGCGAGCGGGAGGCGTTCGCCCGCGGGTTCGAACGCGGAGCCAGGGCCATCGAACGCCGGACCTTCATGGCGAAGATGCTCGGGCTGGCCCTGGGGGCGTTCGGCGTGGCGGCGATCTTCCCCATCCGCTCGCTCGGCCCCAATCCCGGTCGGTCGCTGTTCCGGACGGCCTGGCGTCGCGGGTCGCGGCTGATCACTCCCGACGGCACGCCGGTCACCGTCGACCGCCTCAACGTGGGAGGCGTGCTGACCGTGTTCCCCGAGGGCTTCCCCGGACGGGCCGACTCGCAGACGCTGCTGATCCGGGTGGATCCCTCACAGCTGCAACCACTCCCGGGACGTCGGACATGGTCGCCGGACGGATACCTGGCCTATTCGAAGATCTGCACCCACGCGGGGTGCCCGGTCGGGCTGTACGAGGTCGAGACGAACCGGCTGTTCTGCCCCTGCCACCAGTCGGTGTTCGACGCCATCGACGGGGCCAGGCCGATCGACGGGCCCGCCACCCGGCCCCTGCCGCAGCTCCCGCTCCAGGTGGACGAGGCCGGGTTCCTCCGGGCCCAGAGCGACTTCCACGAGCCGGTCGGTCCGGAGTTCTGGAACATCGGATCGGTGGGATGAGGGGCGCCCGGTGATCGTGAAGCGGATCGCCCGGTGGTTCGACGACCGGCTGGCCGCCTC
>DASWCX010000218.1:0-4883 GCA_036395815.1 Actinomycetota bacterium
CCCGGGTCCCGGCGGGACCAGGTAACGGAAACGGGCATCCGAGGCCAGGGTGGCTTCGAGCCCCTCGAAATCCCGTGCGGCAAGGGCCGCCACGAACCGGTTCGCGGGAGTGGCCGTCGCGTCCATGTGGCCCAGCTTGCCTCGTGGGGCCGGGCCGAACATCCGTAGGACTACCGTATTCGGCGCTCCGGTATGCCGGGGGTTCGTTCGGTTGTTGCCTGGCCGGCCTTGCGGGCCCTGGCCTCCTGAAGCGGGGACCCGCCTGGACCTGCATTCTGCTTTGGGTGCAGAAACACCGAAGAGCCGGCGGGCTGGGCCCGCCGGCTCTTGGAGAAGCGGCCTCAGGCGACTACCTGCACTGGTGGCAGCCGGGGATCGCGGGGGAGTTCTCGTTCGACCCGCTGACGGCCTTCGATCCGATCTGGACCTGGCCGCCCGGATAGACGTACGTGGTGCCCGGCGCGTAGCGGGCTTGGACCGTCTCGCCGCTCCCGGTGCTCGAGCCGACCTGCACGGCCCCGCCGGGGTAGTTGAAGATGACTCCCGAGCGGTACTGGGCCGGCACTCCTTCCTCCCCGGCCACCTGGAACGTGGCGTCGGACAGGGGCCGAAGTGAACCGATGGTGCCCGTGGTTTCGGCGTGTGCCACGGCGGCGGGCTGTGCGACCGAGCTGGCCGGGGCCGCCGGCCGGGCCGGGTTGCTGCCGAACAGGGTCGACGCGGAGAGGGCGACCGCCGCGCCCAGGGCCGCGGCGACCACCAGGAACCACGCCGACCGACGATCGATGGACCATCTCTGCGGTACGGTGGCGACTGCGCTCATCGGTCTCTCCTTTCGGTCCGGCTGCCGGATCGGCAGCGATGGCCGAACGGTAGGCCTCAGAGCTCCCCGAGTCGGTGCGCGCCGGCACCGACCGGAGGTGACGTCCGATACGTCCGCGCGGCCAGGAGCGACTGCTTCAGCCGTCGGGGTGCCGGATGCGTACGGGCCCCGTCTCGGGAGTCCACCGGAGCGCCGCCCGGTCCTGCCCGAAGGAGATCAAGCCTGCGCTCCCGATGTCCACCGAGAACAGGTGATAAGGCTCCTGGGGGCGCCAGTCGATCTTCGCCTCCAGCGTGTCCGCGTAGCGCTCCCGGACCCCCGGATCCGGCACGTCCACGGCACGGCCGTACAGCTTGAAGTCGCCGGTCCTGCCCTCTCGGTCGCACTGGGTCGAGTGCACCACCAGGCGGGGATCGCGAAGCAGGTCGCGCGCCTTCATCGACCGCCACATCATCCCCAGGAGCAGATCACCGTCCACGATGAACGGCTCGCACGGACTGATCCTGGGTGATCCGTCCTTCCGGAGCGTCCCGAGCAGGCACAGGCCGGTCCGGTCGAACAGGCCCCGGCCGAGCTCGGCCAGCTCCGGGGCCGCCACGGCGAATCCCTCCCACCTCATGGCGCCTGATTCTCGCCCTTCGGGCCGAACTTCGTGCCTGAAACGGCCCGGATGGGCCCCTCCCATCGGGTACCGTGTACGGCGTGCAGGTCCCCCCGCGCCCGTCTCCGAAGATGACCATCCGCTCCGCTCGCCGGAAGGCCCTCCGGGCCAGGCGGAGGCGGGGATTCGGCCTGATCATGGTGGTCCTGGTGCTTCTGACCTTCGTGGCGTGGCGGTTCCGGGCCTCGCCCGAGCCCAGCCCCGGTTCGACGCGGACCGGGGCCACCGCCTCGGCCGGGGGGTCCCCCTCCGGCGGGGGGAGGAGCGCCAGCCCGACCCCGACCCCGCCGGCGAACCCCATCAAGCACGTGATCTTCATCGTGAAGGAGAACCGGAGCTTCGACGACTACTTCGGACGCTACCCGGGCGCCGAGGGCGCCACCACGGGCAAGACGCTCGAGGGCAAGACCATCCCGCTCAAGATCGCCAAGGACATCCAGCCCCGGGACATCAACCACAGCTTCCAGGCCGGGCTGATCTCCATCGACGGCGGAAAGATGGACGGCTTCAACCACATCGGGAACGGCCAGTACCTGGCGAACTACGAGGCCTTCACCCGCCAGCAGATGCCTCACTACTGGGGATACGCGGACCGGTTCGTGCTGGCCGACCACTTCTTCACCTCGATGTACGGGCCGACCTTCCCCGAGAACGTCTACGTGATCGCCGCACAGTCGAACCAGATCGTGGGGAACAAGAACACCGTCGACCATCCCCACAGCTACTGCGACGATCCAACCGAGTACGTGCCCAGGTTCCGCGACGGCCTGACCCCCGAGGACCGGAAGGCCATCATGCGCGACGAGGAGAAGGTCCACGGTTCGAACGACGCGTTCGCCCGGGTGGCCAGCTTCTGGGAGAACGCCAGGGCCTGCTTCGACATCAAGATCCTTCCCGACGAGCTCGAGGCGGCGGGCATCTCATGGAAGTACTACGGGGAGCCCGACCAGTGGCAGAACGCCATGCAGGCCGTCAGGCACGCCCGGTTCGGCCCCGAGTGGAAGAAGGTGGTCGGCTCGGACCACTTCCTCTCCGACATCCAGCACCACAAGCTGCCGTCGGTGTCCTGGCTCATCCCGCCGGAAGGGGTCAACGAGCATCCCGGCAACGGGGTCAGCGTCTGCGCCGGGGAGAACTGGTCCGTTCAGCAGCTGAACGCGATCCAGCAGAGCCGGTACTGGAAGGACACGCTGGTGGTCCTGGTGTGGGACGACTTCGGCGGCTTCTACGACCACCTCCCCCCGCCCCACTACGACATCATGGGCCTCGGTCCGCGGACCCCGGCGCTGATCATCTCGCCGTGGACGCGGCAGGGCTCCAACGCCGACGGCGGCTTCATCGACCACACGGATTACGAGTTCTCCTCGGTCCTCCGGTTCATCGAGAACACGTTCGGCCTCGACCCGATGACCGAGCGGGACCGCACCGCCGACCCGCTCTCCGGCGCGCTGGACTTCTCCAAGCCTCCCCACCTTGATCCGCTGATCTACCCATATCGGACGGACTGCCCCTACTACACGCAGCCGGAATCGATACCGGCCCAGCAGGACGAGAACCGGGGCAGCTGAACCCCGGCTCGGCGCCGCTCCCGGAGACCCGTTTCGGCTATGGTTTGGCCGTGAGCGCCCATGCCATGACCGAGTTCGGGCTCGCGGTGGCCGGGCTTGGGGCTCTGCTGTTCGTCTGGGGGGCGACGGTCATGGTCCTGGCGAATCGCTCCTACCACGGCCCTAGCGAGGCGCAGCACCGGCAGGAAAAGGTGGCCCATCTGATCGGGGGGCTTCTCTTGGCGCTGGGGTTCGCGCTCCAGCTCGGGTCCCTGCTGACCCACTGAACGTTGGCTAATCTCTGGGCATGAAGCGCTGCCCGTATTGCGCGGAGGAGATCCGCGACGAGGCGATCAAGTGCCGGTATTGCGGCAGCGACCTTCGAACGTCGCCCGAGAGTGCCGTGGGTCCCTCCGAGAGAGACCTGACCGCGAGCCCGGGTGCGCAGGTCGGCGAGGGGGCCGTGCAGTACAGCCATACCGGCGTCCGGTACCTGCTCGGCTATGGTGCCGACTTCTTCGGCATCTGGGACCGGCAGAGCCCGGGGGGCCCCGTCCACCGGTTCCCCAGAACGGACGACGGGTGGCGGGCCGCGTGGGGCCAGTTCGCCGCGATGGAGCCCCACCGGGCGTCCGTGGGCCTGGGCGGCGGGGGAGCCTCCGGCTCCACGGGGTCCGAACCGTCCGCGTCGAAGCGGGGCTCGGGCCCCCTGCAGGCCCGAGCCGTGTCGCCCTTCTACTGGGTCCTCCCGATCCTGCTCGGGTGGCTGGGCGGGTTGGCCGCCTGGATCATCGTCCGCGATCGCGATCCCGTGACCGCGCGCCACATGCTGATCACGGGCATCGTCATCAGCGTCATCGCCCTGATCCTCACCCAGGTGGTCCTGGTCAGCCGATGATCGTCGGCGAGTGAGGGAGCGGCCCGTTCGTCACAAAATTCCGTTTGCCCTCCGGGGACCGCCGGGTATCACTGCGGCGCACCGAGAAGGAGAACGTCCCACCGAGACCTGCCGGGCGATGGTCCCGGCGAGAAGGAGGAGCCGATATGGCTGCGCAGTTGGTCCTGCTCCTGGTGGCGATCCTCTTCGGGCTCGGGTTCGCGCTGAAGGCCCTGTTCTGGGTGGCGCTGGTCCTGTTCGCCCTGTGGGTGGTCGGCTGGCTGGTCCGTCCGGCCGGCGGCCGATGGTATTACTGGTAATCGCCGCCAGGAACTCGCAACGATCGTTCGCGCGAAAGGCCTCTGTTCCGAGACGGAGGCCTTTCCGCGTCGCCCGGAGCCCGGCAGACGATCGGCGGCGGCCCGCAACATCTTCTCCATGTCGGCGAACGTATCATCGCCCCATGGGGAAGGGACGTACCGGCTCCGCCCCACTCCGGAGGCCATTGGCGGCGTTGCTCGTGATCGCCGGCCTGGTCCTGGCCGCGTGCACCTCGACCCCTTCGATCAAGAGGTCGTCGGCCTCGTCGCGGCCCTCCGCGACGCCGGCCCTGCCGTCCCCATCCGGCTCCTACGATCCGAACGCGGACCCCGTGGTCCAGGTGGTGCAGAAGGTCGCCCCCGCGGTGGTCAACGTGACCACCCGGACGCTCAGCCAGAGCGTCATCGGGGGCTCGGCGCCGGGCAAGGCCGTCGGCACCGGGTTCATCATCCGTTCCGACGGCTTCATCGTGACGAACTTCCACGTCGTGGAGGGCGCACTCACGATCAAGGTCACGCTGCCGGCGCCCGACAGCCGGACGTTCGGCGCCCGGGTGGTGGGCGGGGACTCCGAACACGACCTGGCGGTCCTCCACGTGGCCGCGACCGGCCTGCCGACCGTCCCGATGGGCGACTCGAACCACCTGGAGCTGGG
>DASWCX010000219.1:0-5563 GCA_036395815.1 Actinomycetota bacterium
AGCGACCTCGGGCTGGGCGGCGGAGACCGGCGGTTCCCCCGCAAGGAGACGCTGGCGGCGATCTACTCGCGGACCGTGAACGCCGGAGAGAAGCTCGCGGTGGTGCTGAAGCGCTCCTTCCCCTGGTGCGTGGAGGAGGCCGACGGCATCCGGTCCATCTTCCGCCTGTACACCGAACGCAAGCGCGGGCAGAACGTGCTCGACTACGACGACCTCCTGCTCTGGTGGCGGGCGCTGGTCTCGGGGCCCGGAACCGGGGACCGGGTGCGGAGCCTGTTCGAGCACGTCCTGGTCGACGAGTACCAGGACACGAACGCCCTGCAGGCCGACGTCCTCGCGGCGATGTGGAGGCCCGGGGGCAACCTGATGGCCGTCGGCGACGACGCCCAGGCCATCTACTCGTTCCGTTCGGCCACCGTGCGGAACATCCTGGAGTTCCCGCAACGCTTCCCCGGCACCAGCGTGGTGAAGCTCGAGCAGAACTACCGGTCCACCCCTTCGATCCTCGACGTGTCGAACGCGGCCATCGCCCTCTCCCCGCAGCGCCATCAGAAGACCCTGTGGTCGGCCAGGGGAATGGGGGAGCAGCCGGTCCTGGCGACCTGTCTCGACGAGGCAGAGCAGGCCGACCTGGTGTGCCGGCACCTCCTCGAACATCGCGAGCTGGGCACGCCCCTACGACGGCAGGCCGTCCTGTTCCGCGCGGCGCACCACAGCGACCTGCTCGAGGTGGAGCTGTCCCGCCGCAACATCCCCTTCGTCAAGTACGGAGGCCTGAAGTTCCTCGAGTCGGCGCATGTGAAGGACGTTCTGTCCGTCCTGCGGATCCTCGAGAACCCCTTCGACGAGGTGGGCTGGTTCCGCGTGCTCCAGCTGCTGGACGGGGTCGGTCCGGCCGCGGCTCGCGGCGTCATCGCGGCACTCGGCGTCCAGCGGAGCGCGACCTCGACCTTGCCCGCCGATGATGGCGGAGGGCCACCGTCCCCGATCCGGCTGCTGGGCCTGGCGGCGCTCGACGTGCCCGCAGCCGCTCGCAGGGAGCTGCCCACCCTCGCCGCCGTCCTCGACGACTGCTCGGGGCCGGGCTCAGGGGAGGCGCCGCCGCTCGCCGCCCAGATCGAACGGATCCGCCGGTTCCTGGAGCCGGTGTTCGAACGTCGCTACTCCAGTGTGCCCAGCCGCCTCCGCGACCTCGAGCAGCTCGAGCTGCTCGCCGGCGGCGCAACCTCTCGCGGAAGGTTCCTGGCCGAGCTCACCCTGGACCCCCCGGCTTCGACCAGCGACCTGGCCGGGCCCCCGCTCCTCGACGAGGACTACGCGATCTTGTCCACGATCCACTCCGCAAAGGGTGGTGAATGGGACGTGGTGCACCTGATCCACGCTGCCGACGGCATGATTCCCTCCGACATGGCCACCGGCGACGCGGACGCCGTAGAGGAGGAGCGGCGCCTGCTCCACGTCGCGCTGACCCGGGCCAGGGACGCGCTGTACGTCTACTTTCCGCTGCGGTACTACCGGCGCCCCCGGGGGCCGGACGACGCCCACGCGTACGCCCAGCTCTCTCGGTTCATCCCCGAGAGCGTTTTGGACCTGTTCGACCGGCGGGGGCCCTCGGAGGCCGACCCCGCGGAGGCCGAGCCGGCGGCCGCGGCGTTGGGATCGGGCCGGGCTTACGTGGAGGGCTTTCTCGCAGACCTCTGGGAGTGACGGGTCCGAAGAATGTCGGACTTGGAGTCTGGGAAGGGCTTAGTTCGGCGCCTTCGCGTCCGATAACGGAATGAGGAGGAAACGGACGTGAAGCGAACCAGGATCGAGCGAAAGGACAGGCCCATCCGCGAAGAGCGGACACCCGTCCTGCCCCTCGATCCACGCGACCCTGACGTGGCCAGGGCCAAGCAGCGTTCACGCCCGACCCTGCGCGACCGGCTCTAGGCCGGACGCGACCGCGATCACCGCTCCGCCCCGCCGGAGCAGGCGTCAGCCCGTGGCTCGGGGACTCACCACGGCCCCGAGCAGCCGACGTGAGGCAGCCGCGACCTCCTCCACCGCCGAGTCGAAGGCCTCGGCGTTCGCCCGGGACGGCTTCCGGAAGCCGCTCACCTTCCTGACGAACTGGAGGGCCGCGGCTCGGATCTCCTCGTCGGTGGCCGGTTCGTCCGGTCGGCGCAGCGTCTTGATGCTTCGGCACATGATGCCAACGATACCGGGCTTCCCCGTCTGCCTGTAAGCTCCGGCCCACACCTCGGCCAGGGGAGGGAAATGGAACCTTCGATCACGCCCGAGGGCTCCGCAGAAGGGCTCGGCGCTCGGCCCGCCGCGGTCCCCCCGGATCGCGTCCGCGACGACCTGTGGTGGCAGATCGGACTCGCCACCGTCGGCGTGCTGATCCGGGCGTTCCTGCGGCTCCGGTTCGAGGGGCTGGAGAACATCCCCGATCGGGGGGGCGCGATCCTGGCTCCCAACCATGTGAGCGTGCTCGACCCCATCGCCCTGGCCCTCGGACCCTCGAGCCGAGGCCGGACCGTCCGGTTCCTGGCGGGGGCCGAGTTCTTCGAGCGGGGCAGGCACATCGTCGCGTTCGGCCTTCGACGGTTCCGGCAGATCCCGGTGCGTCGGGGCATGGCGGACTGGGGTGCGCTTCGGGAGGTCGCTGGGGTCATTCGGAGCGGCGCGCTGGCCGGCATCTTCCCCGAGGGCCGGATGGGGGACGGACCGGGCCTCCTTCCCGGGCAAAAGGGCCTGGCCCGGGTGGCGCTGATGGCCGGTGTGCCGGTGATCCCGGTGGCCATCTGGGGAACCCAGCAGCGGTGGCCGCGGTCGGCGTTCAGGTGGGCCCGGCCGTTCCGTCCGACCGTGAGGATCGTCGTGGGCAGGCCGATCGCGGTGGCCGGGGATCCGCGCAACCGCAAGGACGTCAGGAACCTGACCGATCGGATCATGATGGAGATCGCTGCGTTGCTGCCCCGGGCCCAAGCTCCCCAGGTTGGCTGATCAGGCGCGCGGCGGACCGAACGGGCGGGCCCGGAACCTCCGCGGCGTGACCGTCCGGATCCCCCGATCGGACGACCACGGCGCGTAGGGCGCCATGGTGAGGCCCGCCAGGGCCAGCAGCACCGTGTCGTAGTTCACCCTCCACCCCGCGAAGTCCAGCCAGCTCCTGTCGCGATCCTCCTTCAGCGGCACGCCGGCCGCGGCGAGCCGGTCGCAGACCTCGTCGAACTCCGAGCGGGCGACGGAGATGGGGTCGCCGCGCTGGGGCGCCGCCTCGTACGGGATCCCGAAGAAGTCGGCGATCCTGCGCATCGCGAGGTAGCCGGAGCGGATGCAGAACTCGGCCTGGACGTCGCGGGGGATGGCCAGGGTTGAGGCCATGATCGAGGCCGTGTCGAGCACCGCGCCGCCCGCCGTGACCCAGGAGTGGTCGGGCTGGGGCGACCGAAAGAACACCAGCGCGGGAAAGGACGTGTGGCTCTCCTCGATGTCGACGAAGAACTCTTCCCATCGCACCCACACCTCGTTCAGCTTGTCGATCCGCCCCAAAACCCAGAATCGTTCGATCATCTCGGCGGCCGAGGGCGGCGAGCCCGCCCGGACCTCGAGCGCGGTGACCGCCGCCTCCCGCCGGGAGAAGGCCGAGTAGATGCTGGGGAGGTAGGTGATCAGCATGGCGAGGAGGACGAGGCCGGTGCCCGCCTCGGCGAACGCGAGGACCGTGGACGCCAGGTCGGGCGGCTTCTCGAATCCGAGCGTCAATACCGAGGAGCCCGAAAGGACGAAGGAGGTCCGCGGGGAACGTCCTCCGAGCCCCCAGAACATCCCGGTGAATCCGGCCAGGACGAAGGCCACCCAAACCACGAGCGTGGCCAGGAGGCTGACCGGTCCGTACAGGGCCATCACCCGGTCGCGCCGCTCGTAGGCGGCCCGGGGGCCGACCCGGATCATGAACACGGTTCGCATCCGAAGGAAGACGATCCGGGTCAGCCGGGACGGGACCGCCCGCGGCAGGATGACCGTGCGAACCGCCGAGCCGAACGTGAGGTACACGGCGATGGCTCCGGCGACGAACGCAAGGACCTTGAGGGCCACCATGCCGGGAGTTTGACCGACGTGCGAGCCGGCTGCACGGGGCCGTTGCGCCTCGGGCCAGCGCGGGCGAGGATCGTGGCATGCTGATCCTCTCGCGGGCCGACGTGCAAGAGCTCCTGGACCTGGACGACCTGGTCGACGCGGTGGCGGAGGCCATGGCCGACCTGAGTGCGGGTTCGGTCTCGGTCCCGCCGCGGGTCGCGGCCTTCGTGGACGACGTGGGCGGCCTCCTAGCCGCGATGCCCGCGTACCTCCCCTCCAAGGGTGCGCTCGAGACCAAGCTCGTGAGCCTGTTTCCCGGCAACGCCGGATCCGCCCTTCCGACCCATCAGGCCGTGATCGTGACGTTCGACCCCGAGAACGGCACGCCGTCGTCGCTGATGGACGCCACCTACATCACCGAGGTCCGAACGGCCGCCGGTTCGGCCCTGTCCACGAGGCTCCTGGCCCGCCCCGAGGCGCAGGTGCTGGCGGTGATCGGCACGGGGGTGCAGGCCCGAGCCCACGCCCGGGCCGTCCCTCGCGTGCGGCCCATCCGCGAGATGCGCGTGGCGGGGCGGGACCCGGCGAAGGCCCGGGCCTTCGCGTGGGAGCTGGCCGGGGAGCTGGACATCGAGATTCTCGCCGTCGATTCGCCACTGGACGCGATGGAGGGCGCCGACGTGGTGTGCGCCTGCACCCATGCCGTCGACCCGGTGGTCCACCGGCAACGGGTGGCGCCGGGGATGCACGTCACCTCGGTCGGCCTGAACCGGGACGGGCGAGAGGTCGACGGCGAGACGGTTCGCGACTCACTGGTCGTGGTGGAGTCGAGGCAGGCCGTGCTGGCCCCCTTCCCCGCGGGGGCCAACGACCTGACCTGGCCCATCCGGGACGGCCTGATCACCGAGGACCACATCCACGCGGAGCTCGGCGAGCTGGTGGCGGGCACCCGTCCGGGACGGACCACGCCCGAACAGATCACGCTCTACAAGTCGGTGGGCGTCGGCGCGCAGGACGCCGCCGCCGCGGCGCTGGTGCTGCAGGCTGCCAGGGACCAGGGCGCAGGCGTGGAGGTCGAGCTCTAGCCGGCGACCTCGGCGCGCATCACGTCGCCTTCGACTGCACGGTCATCTCGTGGATGGCCTTCGTCAGGTCGAGGATCTGTTGCGAGATGTGCAGCAGTTCCTGGTTCTGCCGGTCCTCCTCCTGCACGAGGTCCCATTCGTGGTCGGCCAGGACCTGGCGTTTCTCGTCCGCCCGGTTCTGGCTGATCATGACGAAGGTCGACAGGAAGATCGCCTCGAGTGAGACCAGCATGGTCAGCAGCCCGAACGGGAACTTCTCCACGCGCAGGCTGATCCACAGGACGAACCACACGATGTGCACGTAGACGAACGGCATCGATCCGGCGAACCGGGTGATCCCGTCGGCGATCCTGTTCTGCAGGTTCCGCTTTCGAAGTTCGGCGTGGCGCTGCAGCGCGGGGTGGACGGAT
>DASWCX010000220.1:0-6449 GCA_036395815.1 Actinomycetota bacterium
GGAGGTCCGCGGCCACAGGAGCCGCCGGGAATGCAGGGCCGCGACGGACAGCAGGGCGGCTTGCAGGACGACCATGGCGACGGCCGCCCCGACGGGGGTCGAGCCCAGCGAGAACACGGCGAGCGTGCCCGCCGTCGAGACCGCTCCGACGGACCACGCCCAACCACTTCGCCCCGACCCCATCATCAGGTTCACCAGCACCAGGGCCAGCCCGCCCAGCGCGAGGGCGGGGGTCAGGATCCGGACCAACCCCGCGGCGTCCTGATACCGCCCCCCGTAGGTGAGCGAGAGCACTCTGGCCGGGAACAGCTCCAGCCCGGCCACCGCCACGGCGGCGGGCCCCACCGACAGTAGGAGGGTTCGGGGAAGGGCCCTTCGGGCCCCCACCACGGCCGCCCGCCGCAGCGCGTAGGCCGCCGCTGCCGCCTGCGCGTACAGGGCGATCCTGGCGATCGAGGAAGCAGCGGCGTAGGACCCGGCGGCCGATCCTCGGGCGATCCGGACCGCCACGACGTCCGGGAACTGGGCCACCGAGAGGAAGAGGAGTCCGACCACCGCGGCCCACACCTCGGGGGCCAGCCGCCCGGTTTCGCTGCTCCTTTCCCGGGGAAGCAGGAGCTGGGTCAGGACGAAGGCAGCCCCGATCCCCAAGGCCAGGCCTGCCGATGCTCCGGCCACCCTCCATCCCCGTTCCACGAGGAGCAGCGCCAGAGCGAGGCGAGCGAGTCCCTCGAACGCCATAGTGCTTCCCGCGACGCCGAGCCGGCCGATTCCGATGAGCAGGCCCCGATTCCATGCCACCAGCATCCACATCGCTGATGCCAGCCCGAACCAGGCGACGGAGCGGACGAAGACCGGAAGCGGGAACACGCCGAGGAGACCCGCGGCGACACCGCCGAGGGCGATCCAGAACCGCCATTGCGGCAGGACGATCCGGCCGTCCCTGGCGGCCGACATGGCGGCCCCTCCGAACAGCGCAGTGGTCGGGCCGGACAAAGCCAGGAGAACCGCCAGCAGGGCGGCGAACGTGCCGAAGTCCCCGGGCGGCAGTCGGCGGCCCATGGCGGCATTGAACGCGTAGCCGAGCAACGCGCTGGCGGCGAGTCCGCCGGCGAAAAGGAACGCGCCACCGAACTCTCGATCTCGAGCCCTGGTTCCCTCCTGAGACCGGCCGAGCACGCCCAGCAACCCCCTCCACCGTGAGTGAGCAGCCGATTATTGCGAGAGCGGCGGCGGAAAGCCAGCCCGTCAGCGAGGACGACACCCCTTCCGTTCCGGTGTTCGGCCGGCGGCTACCCGCGTCAGCGCCGGGCTTGGACCCAGGCGCGGCGCTCGGGAAGGCGGCGATAGACCTCGATCGTGAGCCCGGCCCGCGAGAACAGGCTGCGCACGTCCGACTCCCCCAGCCGAACGCCCAGGTACGTTCGCCTGTACACACCAAGGGTTCGGAACCCTCGATAGTCGACCATCCAGGCCGCAGCTGCCCTCAACCACCGGTGGGGCCAGTACGACCAGTTCTGCAGGCCGATGAGCGCCTGTCCATTGGGCCGGAGCACGCGGGCGACCTCCCCCGTGTACGCCTCAACCACGCCCATCGTCGGAAGGTGCTGGAACACCGCGTTGCAGATCACCAGATCGAACGACCCGTCGGCCAGCGCACCCAGCGTGACGCCATCGGTCTGAAGGAGCGAGACGTTCGGTCGGTCTCGCGTCGACTCCTTCGCGAAGTTCAGCATCCGCTCGGAGATGTCCACGCCGACCAGGTGACCCACTCGGTCGGCGATCGCGCCGGTCATGCGGCCCATGCCACACCCGATCTCGAGCGTCCGCTCCTGGCCGGACAGCAAGTGTCCCGTGACCTCGAGAGCGCGCAGAAGGTCCATCTCTCCGCGCGCGCGGAAGGAGCTCGGGTCGGGCGGGCCGAACCGCGTCCTCGCGTCTACGAACCAATGAGGTGAGTGGGCGGCCCTCGCCTCCCAGTCGGAACGCATACGAGCGCTCCATCGCTCGACGGATCGGTCGCGCTTCGGCATGCGGATAGCCTGACCGCCCGACGCGGCCCGCGACAACCCAGTTGGACGAGTGGCGCTGGGCTCAGGACATGAGCTCGACGATCAGCCGCTCGTCGACCTCGACCGGGAGCGGGATCTCGTCGCGCTGCGGATCCCGGACCAGCCGGCCCCGGACGTTCGCCTTGTCGCGCTCGAGGTAAACCGGCGGGTCGGGAGTGACCTCAAGGGCCTCCACGATGGGCAGGAAGTTCCTGGCCGCGGGCGTGGCCTCGACGGTCTGGCCCGGCCGGACGGAGGCGCTAGGGACGTCGACCCGCTTGCCGTCCAGGAGCATGTGCCCGTGCGAGACGAGCTGGCGGGCCTGCCGCACGGTCTGGGCGAAGCCCAGCCGGAGCACCACCGCGTCGAGCCGCGTCTCGAGCAGCCGGAGCAGCTCCTCGCCGGTGACGCCCTTCTTCCGGGTGGCCTCGGCGAAATACTTGCGGAACTGGCGTTCGCCGACGCCGTACATCGAGCGCAGTTTCTGCTTCTCGAGCAGGCGGACGTGGTACTCGGTGAGCCGGCGACGCGCCCGGCCGTGTTGCCCGGGCGGGTAGGGCCGCTTGTTGATCGGGCAGTTCGGCCGGCCGCAGACGGCCGCGCCCACCCGCCGGCAGATCCGGTGCTTCGGTCCAAGCTTCTGCAATTCCCCGTCCTTCTTCCGTGAAAGGCCCGGTCGGCAGCCTCGAACCCCGATGGTGGTGCTGGGGAATCTCGGTTGCCGGCACACGTCGCCGGGTGGCCGAACCCTTCGATTATTCCAGCCCGGAGGACGCCTGGCACACGGGCCCCGGCGGCCTCCGAGACCTGGTCGGGACGGCGGGATTTGAACCCGCGACCTCAGCGTCCCGAACGCTGCGCTCTACCAAGCTGAGCCACGTCCCGAATCCTGTACCCGCCTAGTGTAGCGGGCCGCGTTCGGGCCTCGGGTCAGTGCCCGTCCGCGGCGGCCACGCGCGGGGCGAGCTCGAGGAACGTCGCCTCGGGGCGGCACAGGAACCGGAACGGGGCGAATTTGCTCGTGCCGAGCCCGGGGGAGACGTGGAGGAGCGAGGGGCCCAGGCGGGCCAGTCCCATGGCCAGCTTGGTCGGCGTGGTGCCGTTCGTGAGCACCGCCCCGACGACCGGGAACCGGACCTGGCCGCCGTGGGTGTGACCGGCCAGGATCAGCTGGTAGCCCAGGGCCACCAGCTCGGGGGCGGGGTCCGGCGAGTGCACGATGGCAAGCCCGAAGTCCTCCGGCCTCGACCGGGGGGCCACCCGAAGGTCGTGGCGCTTGATGTGCGGGTCGTCCAGCCCCACCACCTCGAGCCCCACCCCGTCCCGCCGAAGGCCGGCCTTCGCGTTCCTGAGGAAGGTCCACCCGTCCGCCTCGAGTCCCGTGACCAGGTCTCGCCACCGGTTCGGCCTCGCCCGGTCCCGGGGCCGATTCTTCCACACGTAGTCGAGCGGGTCGATCATCACCGGCACGAAGTAGTCGTTCGACCCGAGGACGAAGTACGAGGCCACCCGCCCCCTGACCGCGGCCACCGCCTCCACGGCGATCTCCACTCCCTCCGGCTCGGCCAGGAAGTCCCCGGTGACCACGGCGACGTCCGGCCTCGGGAGGGATGCCAGGAACGCCTTCTTCCTCCGGTCCCCCCGCACGAAGTGGAGGTCGGACAGATGCAGGATGGTGAGGGGCTCTGTGGCGGAGGGCGGCAGGATCTCGAGCCGGTAGGTGGCGGACCGGTACCAGCCGCGCTCCACGAAGACGCCGTAGGCCACGCAGGCCGCGCCCGCCGCGCCGACCGCCAGGGCCGAGCGCGTCAGGGTCGATGGGAGATTTGCCATGATGGACGGCGTCATGGGACGGCGATTGTAGTGGCCGCGAACGGGGATCCCCCGGAGGCATCCGCGCTCGCGAGGTATGGCCCGCCCGCGGAGGGGAGCCTGAAGGCCCGCCTGGCCGGGGAGATGCGGGCGGCGATGAAGGCCCGCGAACGCGTTCGGCTGGGAGCCCTGCGGATGCTCTCCGCCGCGGTCACCAACCGGGAGGTGGAGCTGCGCCATCCCCTGTCCGACGACGAGTTCGTCGAGGTGGCCACGCGGGAGGCCCGGCGGCGCCATGAGGCGATCGAGGCCTTTGTGAAAGGGGGGCGCGAAGACCGCGCGGCCCAGGAACGGGAGGAACAAACCGTCCTCGAGGCGTATCTGCCGGAGCCGCTGACCGACGAGGAGATCGGGGCCATGATCGAGGAGGCCATCGCGGCGACCGGCGCCTCGGCCCCCGGCGACTTCGGCAAGGTGATGGGCTTCGTCATGGCGAAGGCCAGGGGCAGGGTCGACGGAAGGGTGGTTCAGGAGAGGGTGCGGAGCCGGCTGGGCGCCTGATCCCCGCGAGGACCCGCTCGGACGGGTCAGCGCCTGGGCGGCGGGGTCGGGGGCGGCGACGGGCTGGGCGACGGCACCGGCTGGAACTGGCCGACCACGATGGTCACGGTGGTGCCTTGCTTCCGATCGGCGCCGCCGGCCGGGCTCTGGCTGAGCACGATGTCGTTCTTCTTCGGGTTGGCCACCTTCTCGTACGTCACGGTGACAACGAACCCCGCCGCCTTCAAGGCGTTGATGGCGGTGCGACTGGTCGAGCCCACGACGTTCGGGACGGTGACCTTCGGGGCCTTCCCGTTGCTCACGTTGATGGTGACGCCGCTGCCCAGCTGGAGGGTGGTCCCGCCGGGCGGGCTCTGGCTGCAGACGATGCCGGCGGGCTTGTCGCAGGCCACCTCGTTGACGATCGCCGTGTAGTTCGCGTCGGCGAGCTTCTTCACCGCGTCGTCCTGGGTCAGCCCGGTCACGTCGGGGACCGTGCCGCTCTTCGGCGCCGGCGGCGCCGGGAAGTCCAGGACCGGAAGTCCCGCCACCGCTTTGTCCATGTAGTCGTGCCATATGGGCGCGGCGATGGTGCCGCCGAACGCGTTGGCCCCGTTCAGGATCGCCAGGTGCTCCATGGGGATCTCGTCCTTCGAGTAGCCCACCCACACCCCCGTCACCAGCTGCGGGATGTACCCCATGAACCAGGCGTCCTGGTACGTCTGGCCGGTCCCCGTCTTGCCGGCCATCGGACGGCCGATGTTCGCGGCCGTGCCGGTGCCGAACTGCACCACGCCCTTGAGGAGATCCGTGACCTGTGATGCGATCCTCGGATCGACCACCTGCCGGCACGAGCGCTTCCCCTTGAACAGCAGCTTGCCTTCCGAAGAGACCACTCTGGCGATGGCGAACGGGTAACAGTGCACCCCGCTGTTCGCCAGGGTCGAATACCCCGACGTCATCGACAGCGGGTTCACCCGCACCGTTCCCAGGGTGATGGCGCAGACCGGAGGGACGTCCACGATGGCGTCCCGCGCGTAGCTCTGCACCCCCATCTCCTTCGCCACGTTGGACACGTTGGCCGGGCCCACGTCGGCGATCAGCTGGGCGAAGTAGGCGTTGATCGAATCCGCGGTCGCCGTGGCCATGTTGATGAAACCGCTCCCCTCGCCGTCGGCGGCGTTGGCCGGCGTCCAGGGCCCCGCCTTGTCGGGGCACTTCTCGAAGGGGATGTGCGCCGGCGAGGTGCCGTCGTAGACCTTCCCCACGGGCACGCCCTGCTCGAGCGCGGCGGTCAGGGTGAAGCCCTTGAACGCGCTGCCGGCGCTCCGAACCGACTGCGTGGCCAGGTTGAACTGCTGCTTGGAGAAGTTCTGGCCCCCGTACATCGCCTCGATGGCGCCGGTCTGCGGGACCACCGTCACCACCGCGGCCTGCGGGTCGGCGGGCGGCTTGGCTCCCTGATGCGGCAGGCGGGTCTGCACCGCCGCGGCGGCTTCGCGCTGCATCGTGGGCTGGAGCGTGGTGTAGATCTTCATCCCACCCTGGAACAGGCTGGTGCGGCGGTCCGGGTACGTCTTGCCGAACACCCTGAGGTACCTCTGGTAGTTCGGGTCCTGCTTCGAGGGATGCAGGATCGTGTCCTCGACGTACCGGACGAAGTACGGCTCGGGCCCCAGGGTGTTCACGTTCCGCATCTTGCCCGACAGCTTGATCGGCCGGCCGATGGCCTTCGCGTACTGCTCCGGGGTGATCCATCCGAGGGAGAGCATGCGGCGCAGCACCTCGTTGCGGCGCCCGACGGCGGCGTCCGGGTGCTCGATCGGGTCCCACCTGGCCGGCGACGAGATCAGCCCGGCCAGCAGCGCGGCCTGCGGGAGGTTCAGCTTCTGGACCGGCCGGGCGAAGTAGTACTCGGCGGCCGATCCGATCCCGTACGCGCCGTGGCCCAGGTAGATCTCGTTCAGGTACAGCTCGAAGATCTGGTTCTTCGTGTAGTGACGCTCGAGGCGGATGGCATCCTGAGCCTCCCGGAACTTCCGGGCG
>DASWCX010000221.1:0-1698 GCA_036395815.1 Actinomycetota bacterium
CGGCGTCCTTGCCGTCATAATGGCGTCTTCCTCACCGGGGGGTGAAAACAGACATGGACGTGGAGATCCGCCCGATCGCGCCCGAGGAGTTCGAAGCGTACGTGAAGGCCGTCGAACGTTCATTCGGCGTGCATCCACGACCGGAGGAGATCGAGCTCTTCAGACGCGAGCTGGAGCCCGAGTTCCACCTGGCAGCGTTCGAGGGCTCCGCGATCGTGGCGACGGCCGCCGCCGTCACCTTCGAGCTCTCGGTCCCGGGGGGGATGCTGACCATGCCGGGAGTGACCGCGGTGGGGGTCCAGCCCACCCACCGCCGGCGCGGCCTGCTCACCATGCTGATGCGTCGCCAGCTGGACGACTACCGGGAGATGGGACGGCCCTTGGCCGGGCTGTGGGCTTCGGAGGGGCCCATCTACCAGCGGTTCGGGTACGGCATGGCCACGCTGGCCGCGGGGCTCGAGATCGAACGGCAGCGGGCCTCATACTTCCGGCCGCTCGAGCCGAACGGCCGGGTCACGCTGATCGACAAGCCCGAGGCCCTGGAGGCCTTTCCGGCCATCTACGACCGCGTCCTGGCTCGCCAGCCGGGGATGCTCTCGCGGTCGCAGACCAGGTGGGAGGTCGTCCACGCCGACCTGGAGCACTGGCGCAACGGCTTCGGCGCACTGTTCTTCGCCCTGCACCAGGACCAGGCCGCCCGGCCCGACGGCTACATCACCTATCGCGTGAAGACCAGCTGGGACGACGCCGCAAACATCCTGCGCGTGCGAGAGCTGGTGTCCGAGACGTTCGACGCATACGCCGAGCTGTGGCGGTTCGGCCTGGACCACGACCTCATGACCAAGATCGAGGCATGGCCTCGCCCCCCCGACGAGCCGCTCCTGCACATGCTCGCCCACCCGCGCGCCCTGTCCCTCAAGTTCGGGGATGGGTTGTGGCTGCGGCTCATCGACGTGGCCGCTTCTCTGGCCGGCCGGCGGTATTCGGCCGCTGACACCATCGTCTTCGAGGTCCGGGACTCGTTCTGCCCGTGGAACGAAGGTCGGTACGAACTTGCCGGTGGGCCCGACGGGGCGCAGTGCGCGACCACGCACCGTGAACCGGATCTCCTGGTGGACATCCGCGACCTGGGTGCCGCGTTCCTGGGCGGCACGCGGTTCGGCGCGCTGGCTCGAGCCGGCCGGGTTCGCGAGGAGACTCCCGGCTCATTGGCCAGGGCCGATGCCATGTTCGAGTGGGACCGTGCTCCCTGGTGCCCGGAGGTCTTCTGACCGGTCGTCGTCGCGCCGCGGGCTCACCGACCCGCTAGGCTCGCCGGCATGTCGGTGGTGGAGCCCCGCGGGGGCACCCACACGGTGACCAACCAGCCTTCGCCCCTGGAGGGCTACGACCTGTTCGAACAGGACACCGTGCTCCGAGAGGCCGTCGAACGAGAGGGGGGCGGCTGGGGCCTGAAGGGCCTATCCCGACTGGGAGAGACCGTGGGAGGCGAACCCCTCCGGTGGGGAACGGTGGCCGATCGCAACCCACCCGTCCTTCGGACCCACGATCGGTTCGGCAAGCGGATCGATGAAGTGGAGTTCCACCCGGCGTGGACGGATCTGCTCCGCCTGGGCATCCGGGTGGAGATCCCCTCGCTCCCCTGGCGCGACCCCGCGCCGGGTGGCCACGTCGTCCGGGCCGCCGCGTTCATGCTGC
>DASWCX010000222.1:0-8023 GCA_036395815.1 Actinomycetota bacterium
CACGGGAGGGAGCAGGGCCACCTCGTCGTCCGGGCCCAGCTCTCGGTCCCGCGAGGCGCGCTCCCCGTCCACCACCACCGACCCCGCCGCCATGATCCGATCGAACTCCGGTCCGAGCTTGTCCGACAGCTGGTCGAGCACCTCGCCCACGTCCCTGCCGTCGAGGTCGAGCTCCGAAGCTCCGGCGAGCTCCCGGAGCGCGGCGAACAGCCGGACCCGCATCTCAGGACCCCCCCGCGGCCGTGGAGCCGTGATCCACTCCCAGCGCGCCGGCGACCTGCCTGGCGAAGGCCCGCCCGTAGCCGTCCTCGGCGTGGCCGAACCGGCTGGCCAGGAGGAGCCGTTTCGGCTGCTCTGCCCGCCGGTACAAGAGCCACGCCTCCTCCTCGTCGAAGTAGTGGTCGTCCCTGCCGTGGACGATGACGAGCGGGGTGGGAGCGATCCGGCCCACCAAAGACGCCGGATCCTCCGCCCCGGCCCATTCGTCGATCACCCGGGTCCCCCACGCTTGGAGCAGCCGCCGGCCCGAGCGGCTGGCCGTGAGCCACACCATCTTTCGGACCGCCTCCGTGTCGTGGCCGTCCCAGCGCGCGGGCGTGCTGACCGCCACCACCCCGTCCACGCCGTCCAGGAGCGCGGCATGGCGGATCACGGCGATCCCGCCCATCGATCCGCCGAAGGTCACCACCCGTGCGAACCCATCCTCCCTCGCCCGCCGCACCACCGCCTCGACGTCCAGGTGCTCCGCGGCGCCGAACGAGGAGCGACCCCCGCTCTGCCCGTGGCCCCGGAAGTCGAAGGCGTACACGGTGAACCATCTGGCCAGCTCCTCCTGGAACAGGACCAGCCGGGCCTTCCGGTGCCAGCCGGTGAAGCCGTGGCAGAACACGAGCGCCGTGGGCCGGTCGCCCAGCCGATGGCCCCGCAGGACCACGCCGTCCTCCGTTCGAACCTCGAACGACCGGGCCGGGAGGCTGTAGGGACGGGACAAGAGGTCGGCGGGCCGGGCCGACAGGCGAAGGGCCATGCCGGTAGCCTAGCGGCCTCTGCTACGCTCGGACCCGACGTGGGACGGATCGCGTTCCTAACCGATCGCTCCCCTGTCGAGGCGCTCCCGGCCCTGAATTCCCTGGGCCTCGACGTGAAGGCCGAGCCGCTCGCGCCCGACTCGCTGGCCCATCTCGCCGAACTGGCCCCGTCGGTGGTGATCGTGGACGCCGAGGAGAACCCCGAGCAGGGATACCGGCTCCTGGTGAGCCTGTCCGCCGCGCGGGTCGAGGTGCCGGTGGTCGTCCTGACCGCGCGGTCCCACCTCGACCGGCTCCCGTGGCACGAGGTGGCGGACGAGCTCGTGTTCTCGGGGGTATCCCCCGCCGAGCTGCGGGTCCGGCTCGGGATGCTCGGGCGCCGGGCCGGCCTCCTCGGAGAGGCCACGCTCCGGCTGGGCCCCCTGTCGATCGACACCGACACCTATCAGGTGGCCGTGGCGGGCCGGGTCGTGGACCTCACCTACAAGGAGTTCGAGCTTCTGCGATTCCTGGTCCAGCGGCCGGAGCGGGTGTTCACCCGGAGCGCTCTGCTCCAGGAGGTGTGGGGCTACAACTTCTACGGCGGCACCAGGACCGTGGACGTCCACATCCGCCGGCTCCGGGCGAAGCTCGGTCCCGAGCACGAGGGCCTCATCGAGACGATCCGCGGCGTGGGCTACCGGGCGGCCGAGCCTCGGCCGTCGCTGCACGAAGACTCGGAGTGAGTCCCGGCCATCGCCGGCCGAGCCGGCCGGCCGGCCGGCGTGTGATAGCGTGCGGCCGTCGGGGGGCGTTCGGCGCCGGCCGGCCACGTCGCGGTTGCCGAAGGAGGGGCCCATGAGAAGGGTGGCGGTTTCGCTCGCCGCGATGGCGGTGCTGCAGGCGCTGGTCGGGAACACGGGAACCGCTTCTGCGAAACCCAGCCCAATGCCCATCGCCCGTGCCGGGCATGTCTCGGGGGTCGCTCGTCCCGAGGCTCGCTTGGCAGCCCGGGGCGCGACTCGACCCTCGGACACCTGTACGATCTCCGACCGTCAGAAGAACTTCAGGGCGGACTGCGCCAGCACCGGCCGGCCGGTGAACGAGACGTGGATGGCGGCCGTCGGCTCCTCCTACGTCGCCGGGGCGAACGACTACAACTCGTACAACGGCAACGCCGACTTCGGCTACTACACCTCCGGCAACGCAAAGGCATGGACGGACGACGGGCCCCTCGACCTGTTCCCGGAGGGGCCGGACCACGCGGCCGGCGACCCCGGAGTCGCCATCGACGTGAACGGGGTCGTGTACTACTCGGGCATCTATTTCGATTACTCCGACTGCAGCGTCGGGGGCAACGAGTTGGCTCGCTACGACCCGGGCTCGGGCACGTGGAGCTACTACCAGATCAACGACAACTCGGGTTCCGCGTTCCAGGACAAGCCCGCGGTGGCCGTGGATGACCACCACGTGTTCGAGTCCTGGACCCGGTACGACTCCTGTACCGGCGGGGGGTTCTCGCCGATCAGGGTGGCGGCGTTCCCCGCGGGGCCGACCTCCGTACCGCCCGCTGCCATCCTGAAGGTGCCCGGCTCCGTCTACTCACAGGGATCGGCCCTGGCCACGGACGGCCAGGGAGGGTTCTGGATCACGTGGGAGGAATACCCCTCCCCGACCGCCACGATCGGCGCGATCTGGCTCGCCCACTGGAGGGGCCATCACCCAGGGTGGGACACGCCGCAGAAGATCAGCCCGGACGGCTTCCAGGACCTTCCCAGCCCGCTCCCCGGGTTCGGGTTCCGCACCGATTCCTTCCCGGCCATCACTCTGGCGGACGGGCAGCCGAACGTCGTCTGGTGCTCTTACGACACCGGGGTCGGCCGCGCGTACTGGTGGCTGGACGGGACGAGCTCCATCGTGTCGGATTCCGGGGGCGACCAGTTCTTCCCCTCGGTTGGCACGCAAAGCGACGGACAGGTCGCCATCTCCTGGAGCCAGACCGACCAGCCCACCCAGACGTACGACCAGTACCTCTCGGTGGGCGGCGTGGTCGAGAAGATCAGCACGAAGTCCTCGCATCCGTTCGATGACCAGTTCTTCTTCGGATCGTTCATCGGCGATTACAACGGGCTGGCGGTGGTCACGACCGAGCCCCACCCGATCTGGACGGACATCCGCCGAGCGGACCCCCAATACGGCGGGAAGGCGGAGGACGCCGTGGTTTTCGCCAGCTGAGCCTCCGGCGTCTGATGGCGTTCGTCCTCCGGAACCGGTCCAGTACGGGCGGGGGCGAAGTGAGACTCTCGGATGCCGTCGTCTGCGCGGCGTGATCGTGTGGGCGGCCCGGACCTCGGCCACCTCCCCCGGCCTCAGGGTCCTCGCGATGGCCGCTGTCTCGATCGCGCTCGTCGGTCTGTCCGGCGGGGTGGCCGGCGGGACGGCCCGAGGGCGAACGCTGTGGTTCGCGGCCTACGACGGTCCGGCGAACGGACTCGACGCCGCGGAGGGGATCGCCGCGAGCCCGGACGGGTCGAAGGTCTTCGTCACCGGGGAGAGCTGGGGCGGCTCGACCGATTTCGACTCGGCCACGATCGCGTACGACGCGGCAACCGGAGTCCGGCTCTGGACGGCGCGGTACAACGGCCCGGCGAACGGAGCCGATAGCAGCCAGGGCGAGATCGCGGTCAGCCCCGACGGCTCGAAGGTCTTCGTGGGTGCGCAGAGCTGGGGCGGCTCGACGGGCGAGGACTGGGCCACGATCGCCTACGACGCGAACAGCGGTTCCCAGCTGTGGGCCACCCGCTTCAACGGCCGGGCGAACGGCGACGACTACGTGTACCAGATCGCGGTGAGCCCGGACGGCGCCCGGGTCTTCGCCACCGGCAGCACCCCCGGGCGCTCGGGTGACGACGACACTGCCACGGCGGCCTACGACGTGAACACCGGCGCGCAGGTCTGGTTCGCCCGGTACAGCGGGCCGGACGGCCTGGACGACGACGCCTTCGCCATCGGAGCCGCACCGGACGGTTCGCGCGTCTACGTCACCGGCGTGAGTCAGAGCGCCACGACCGCCTTCGACATCCTGACCATCGCCTACCGCGCGAGCACCGGGAGGCGGGCCCGGGTGTCCCGCTACGACGGCCCGGACAGTCTGGACGACTTCGCCACCGACCTGGGCGTGGCGCCCGACGGGTCCAAGGTGTACGTGACCGGCTACAGCGTGGGCGCGTCGACGGCCCGCGACACCGAGACCATCGCGTACGACGCGAGGACCGGAGCGGAGGCGTGGGAGAGCCGATACGACGGTCCCGACAGCCTGGACGACGATGGGGTTCGGCTGGCGGTGAGCTTGGACGGCTCGCGTGTGTACGTGGCGGGCGTGAGCACGTCGGCCACGACCGGCGACGACTGGACCACCCTGTCGTACGACGCGGCGACGGGAGACCAGCTCTGGCTCTCGGGATACCACGGTGACGGCGCGGGCGCGGACCACGCGTGGGCCATCGGGGTCAGTCCCGACGGATCGCGGGTGTACGTGAACGGGTTCACGTGGCTGGACGCGACCCAGTACGACTACATGACGATCGCCTACGACTCGGCGAGCGGTGCCGTGGCCTGGAAGCAGCGAACCGGCGGGGGAGGATCGGATTTCTCATATCTGCTGGCGGTGGACCCAACGGGCGCCAGGGTCTACGTGTCGGGCGAGTCCGACTCCGGCGCCAGCGGCACGCTCGACTTCCTGACCCTCGCCTATACGCCCTGATGGCTATCGGTGCCGGCCCGGGCGACTGCCGGAATGGGGAATCATCCTGCAAGGTGAGCTTGGCGCAGGCCGAGCAGAGCTAAGCGAAGATGACCCGCTCCCCCCGATTGGCGAATAACTCCCCGTACGTCACTCCGCCCGGAGATTGCTCGTAAGGCAGAAAGACATTGACCGGCTCGGCGTCCGCGTGCTCCAGCCGGACCTGAATCGCGTCGCCCGGCGTGTGCTCAGGCAGTCTCACGTCTAGGCATATACCCGAGGCTCGAATCTGTTGCGTCGACGCCTTCTGACGAAGCCCGCTCTCTAGGCGGGCCAGAAGCGCCTGAGACTCCGGATGTTCCTCCCCGATGGAACCACCGACCATCTCCACATCCCCCGCTGGCGAAACAGCGGCCGCGAACGGATAGAACTCTCCATATCGTTCGAGCGTCTGCCGGGCGAACCGGATCAGCGCATCGAGTAGCGCATCCATCTCGTCTCGCGGAGTGGGCATCAGCGTTTGGCTCCTTTCGAAACACAGAATTTACCGCCCGGAAACACCGGGGGCTTCGGGGGCCGGTAGGCTCCGATCGACCTAGTTCCGGGAAGGGAGGCAGATCAGCATGGCCGAGGGCACATCCACACCGACCGACGTGATGGCGCTGGCGAAGGACGCCGGTGCGCAGATCGTCGACCTGCGCTTCTGTGACCTGCCGGGGTTGATGCAGCACTTCTCCGTCCCCATGGCGGAGCTCACCGAGGACGGCTTCGAGGACGGGTTCGGGTTCGACGGCTCCTCGATCCGGGGCTTCCAGGAGATTCAGGAGTCCGACATGCTCCTGCTCCCCGACCCCAACGGCGCCTACATGGACCCCTTCACCAAGGTGCCCACGTTGGTCATCCACTGCTTCGTGAAGGACCCGGTCACCGGCGAGATGTACACGCGGGACCCGCGCGGCATCGCCCGCAAGGCCGAGCTGTACCTGCAGCAGACGGGGATCGCCCAGACCTCGTACTGGGGGCCGGAGTGCGAGTTCTACATCTTCGACTCCATCCGGTTCGACCAGAACCAGCACGAGGGCTACTACCACATCGACTCGATCGCGGGGGTGTGGAACTCCGGCGCCGAGCAGGACGGAAAGAACCTCGGCTACAAGCCCCGGTACAAGGAGGGCTACTTCCCGGTCCCGCCCATGGACCACTATCAGGACCTCCGCAGCGACATGGTCCTGAACCTGCAGAAGGTGGGGATCGACGTCGAGGTGCACCACCACGAGGTCGGAACGGCGGGGCAGTCGGAGATCGACATCCGGTTCGGCACCCTGCTGGCCACCGCGGACAACGTCTTGAAGTACAAATACGTGGTCAAGAACACCGCCCGCCAGGCCGGCAAGACCGTGACGTTCATGCCGAAGCCGATCTTCCAGGACAACGGCTCGGGCATGCACACGCACCAGAGCCTGTGGAGCGACGGGGAGAACCTGTTCTGGGACGAGATGGGCTACGCCCAGCTGTCCGACACCGCCCGGTACTACATCGGCGGGCTGCTCCAGCACGCTCCGGCGCTGCTGGCGTTCTGCGCCCCGACCACCAACAGCTATCGCCGGCTGGTCCCGGGCTACGAGGCGCCCATCAACCTGGTGTACAGCCAGCGGAACAGGAGCGCGTGCGCCCGGATCCCGGTCTACTACAAGACCCCCGCGGCCAAGCGGGTCGAGTTCCGGTCTCCCGACCCGTCCTGCAACCCGTACCTGGCGTTCAGCGCGATGCTGCTGGCCGGGCTGGACGGGGTGAAGAACAAGATCGAGCCGCCGGACCCGATCGACAAGGACCTGTACGACCTGCCCCCGGCGGAGGCCGCGCAGGTCAAGCAGGTGCCCGGATCGCTGGAGGAGGTGCTGGACGCCCTGGAGGCAGACCACCAGTTCATGCTGGAGGGCGGGGTGTTCACTCAGGACGTGATCGACACCTGGCTCGAGTACAAGCGCACGCGGGAGCTGGACCAGGTTCGGCTCCGCCCGCATCCGTGGGAGTTCTACCTGTACTTCGACATCTGATCGGTTCGAACGCCAGCGCTCCGCCCGCCCGGGCCGCCCGCCCGGGGTGGTTCGACACCCTCTGGAATAGGATGGTCAGGGCCGGCTTCCCGTCGGCCATCCGGAGCTCGGAAAGGAGAGCCGATGCGAATTCGAAAGGGCTGGATCGTCTCCATCGCCGGCGGCGCCGCGGTGGCACTGGCCGTGTCGGGGATCGCCCTGGCGGGAGGAACCTCCTCCGGAGCGGGGAAGACCGCGGTCGGCCCGTGGGGTCGGGGCGTCGTGTCGTCCCATCCGTCGACGGCGGCGAAGCCGTCCGGAGCCAAGACCGTTTCGTACTACATCGTCGCCGTGACCCAGCAGACCGCGTTCATCGACGCCGACGACTCGGGTTCGGACTCGCCGGGTGACTACTTCGAGTTCACGGAGGCCCTCTTCGACCACGCGCACCAGCAGGTGGGCAGGGATCACGCGAAGTGCACGATCAACTACGGGGCCGAGACCTGCGAGGGAACCTTCACCATCTACGGCGCCGACATCGCCGTGTACGGGTCGCTCACCGAGACCAGCAGCTCGCTGGCCGTGACCGGCGGGACCGGCAGCTTCTTCGGAGAGAGCGGCGAGGCCGACATCACCGGCGGCACCGAGGGGACCACGGACTTCACCATCACCCTGACGTAGATCTGGAGGGCCTGATCGCCCCCAAGTGGCTGAGGAACAACAGGTACACCACCAGCTTCGCCGCCATCGACTGATGAAGGGCCCCTCGAACGCCGAAGGGCTCAGCCCCGGAACTCGAGGAGCGGGACGTGCAGCTCGGCCGGGGTCAGGGAGCCGTGGTGCCCGACCAGCGTGGCATGGAAGGGGTCGACCGCTCGCTGGAACAAGCCGATGGGGGCGAAGGCCGCGGCGACCACGGCGCCGATCCGCCTGCGGACCCGATCGGCGACCCGGGGTCCGAACCACCCCTCGTCGATCGCCTCGTCCCTCGTCCTGATCCACATCCGGTCGCCGAGCAGCTCCCGCCATGCCGACGCGACGTCGGCGGCCGCCCCGGGGTGCGCGTACACGTGGCGCGCCCTGGCCTCCCCGGCCAGGAGCCGCACGCCTTCGGACAGCGCCGGCAGGTCGGCGAGGTCGAGCTTTGCCTCGGGCGCGATGTCGATCATCCCGTGATCCCCGGTCACGAACAGCGCCTCCCCGGGACGAAGGCGGCTCGCCATGTCCTCCACCAGCTC
>DASWCX010000223.1:0-14174 GCA_036395815.1 Actinomycetota bacterium
CGAGATGACCAAGGTGATCGAACAGCGGCCGGGCGTCCTGGACGTCGAGCGGATCCGCAAGGACTTCCCGATCCTCGAACGGTCGATCAACGGCCGGCCCCTGGTGTACCTGGACAGCTCGAACACCAGCCAGAAGCCGCGGCAGGTCATCGACACGCTGACCGAGTACTACGAGCGTCACAACGCGAACCTGTACCGGGCGGTGTACGCCCTCGCCGAGGAGGCCACCTCGCTGTTCGAGGCGGCTCGAGAGAAGCTGGCCCGGTTCGTGGGGGCCCCGGACCCCCGGTGCATCGTGTTCAACAGGGGGACGACGGAGTCCACGAATCTCGTGGCCCACGGCTACGCGCGAACGGCGCTGAAGGAGGGCGACGAGATCCTGCTCTCGGTGGTGGAGCACCACTCGAACCTGGTGCCCTGGCAGTTCGCCGCCGCGGCCACGGGGGCGAAGCTGCGGTTCATCCCGCTGGCGGACGACGGTTCGCTCGACCTCTCGGGCCTCGACTCGCTGCTGACCGAGCGAACGAAGATGCTCTGTGTGACCGGGATGTCGAACGTGCTCGGGACGGTCCCGCCGCTGCGGCAGCTGGCCGACGCCGCCCACGCGGTGGGGGCGGTCATCCTGGTGGACGGCGCGCAGCTGGTCCCGCACTCGCCGGTGGACGTGTCGGCCCTCGACGTGGACTTCCTCACGATCTCCGGCCACAAGATGCTGGGGCCAACAGCTTCGGGGGGCCTGTACGGGAAGCGGGAACTGCTCGAGCGAATGGACCCGTTCCTGGGGGGCGGGGAGATGATCCTGGAGGTCCACCCCAACCACTCCACGTTCAAGGAACCGCCGTGGAAGTTCGAGGCCGGCACCATGAACATCGCGCAGGAGATCGGGCTGGCCGCCGCGGTGGACTACCTCGAGGCGCTGGGCATGGACGCGGTTCGGGAGCACGAGAAGGAGCTCACCGGGTACGCCATCGGGCGTCTGACCGACGTGGGGGCGCGGGTGTTCGGCCCCTCCGGCGTGGAGCGGCGGGGCGGGGCGGTGTCGTTCTGGTTCAGGGACATCCATCCCCACGACCTGGCGCAGATCCTCGACACGCAGGGAGTGTGCGTCCGGGCCGGCCATCATTGCGCCCAGCCGCTCATGCGGGTCCTCGGCGTCCCGGCGACCACCCGGGCCTCGTTCTATGTTTACAACACGGAGTCCGAGGTCGACGCGCTGGTCGACGGGCTCGGCGAGGCGGAACGCCTCTTTGGCCGGTGATCGCCGTGAAGGGGTGCCGACATGTCGCTTGAGGAGCTGTACAAGGAAGTGATCCTCGACCACTACAAGAACCCCCGGAACAAGCGCGAGCTGCCCGGGGCGGAGCTCGCCTCGTCGAAGAACAACCCGCTGTGCGGAGACGAGATCACGGTCCGGGCGCACCTCGAGGACGGCCGCGTGGCCGAAGTGGCCTTCCAGGGGCAGGGCTGCTCGATCAGCCAGGCCAGCGCGTCGATGCTGACCGAGGCGGTGACCGGCAGGTCGGTGGACGAGGCCACGGAGCTGGTCGCCGAGTTCCGGGGCATGATGGAGGGCAGGGTCGAGCCCGCCGAGGAGGAGTTGGGCGACCTGGTGGCGCTGAAGGGTGTGGTGAAGTACCCGGTGCGCATCAAGTGCGCCGTGCTTGCCTGGGACGTCCTCCAAGAGGCGCTCTCCGGGGCGGGCGACGCCCCGGTGACCGGCGCCCAGTCCGGTGAGCGGCCCGTCAGTGGGTGAGCGAGCGCTCGGCGGCCCGGAGGCGGCCGACCAGCTCGAGTGTGATCATGCGGGAGACCGACGCGTTCGTCCGGAGCAGTGAGCGGAACGCCCGCCGGTTCAGGCGGAGCGCCGACACACGGGTCACGGCGGACACCGTGGCCGTTCTGGGGCCGCCGTCGATGACGGACATCTCCCCGAAGTAGTCGCCCGCCCGGAGGGCTCGCTTCCCTCGGCCGCCCACGAAGACCCGCGCGGTTCCCTCCAGGATCAGGTAGAAGTCGCTGGCCGCCGACCCCTCGGCCGCGATGGTCGCTCCCGCCGGGAACTCGACCTCCTGACCGGTCTGCAGGACGGCCCGGAGGTCCTTCTTCGACAGGGCCGCGAACAGGTGAACCGAACGCAGCCTCTGGATACTGCTGTCCTCGGCCATGGCGCTACCGGGCCCGGCGCATCAGGCTCTCGGGCGTCAGGATAACCGGGCGGCCGTCGTTCCAGTCGATCCAGCCCCGGCCGGCGAAGGAGGCGATCAGCCGGTTCGCGCTCTCCCTCGAAACCCCGATCATCTGGGCCATCTCCTCCTGGGTCACCCGGGTGGTCACGGTGATCGTACCGTCCCCGTTCGCGTCGCCGTGCTCCTCCGCGAGTTCGAGGAGCTTTCGGGCCAGGCGGGTCGGGGCGTCGAAGAACACCAGGTCCTGGGTGGCCTGGTCGGCCCGGCGGAGCCGCCGGCCCATGAGCTCGAGAAGCCGCCGGGCCAGTGCGGGCCGCCCCTCCAACATCGACCAGAACACGTCGCCGGCCAGGGTGTACAGCTTGGTGTCCTCCATGGCCCGGGCGTCCATCTCCCGAGTGCCCCGGTCCACCACGGCGAGCTCGCCGAATATCTGACCGCGGCCCAGGACCGCGATGAGCAGTTCCTGGCCGGTGGGGGAGGCGGTGGTGAGCTTCACCCTGCCGTCGTCGATGAGGAAGAGCCGCTCCGCGGGCTCGCCCTCCCGGAAGATCACCTCGGCCCGCCGATACCGGACGGCGTGAAACTTGTCGGCGAGGTCGCGGATGTCCTCTCCTCGCAACACCGAGAACAGCGGGGCCTGCTCTAGCAGGCTGACCCTCTCGGCCAGCTCCTGGTCCCGGCGCAGCTCGCTGATGGACGCGGCGGCCGGCCGGCCCGACTCGCTGTGCGGTTGCGCACCCCCAACCATGATCGACCCTAGCCTACTGTCTTCGAGCCAACGAACGACGGGAGACCGATGCCGGTGACCCACTCGCTCCGTCCGGCGACCGTGGAGGATGGGGCCGCCGCTGCCGAACTGTTGCTGAGCCTGCCCGATGGGCTGGCCGACGTGTTCGCCCGCGGCGAGGTCGCCCGCAGGGTGGCCCGGGCGGCGTTCGAGGGGCCGTCCACGATGCTGAGCCACCGGCGGGCCTTGGTGGCCGAGGACGGGGCGGTGGTCGGCATGGTGGTGCGGTTCCCGGGCCCCCAGTGGGCGGCGCTCCGCCGGCGGACCGCCGCGACGATGCTCCGGGCGGCCGGGGTGCGCCACGGTCCCGTCCTCGTGTGGCGGGGGTCGATCCTCGACCGGCTCATCCCCGCCATGCCCCAGGGCGCGATGTATGTGCCGGCGCTCAGCGTGGGGCCGGATCACCGGGGTCGCGGTGCCGGGTCGGCGCTGCTCGGTCGGGTGATCGAGGAGGCCGCCGGGCTGGGCCTTCGGGTCGTCGCCCTGGACGTCGGCGCACGGAACGCGGGCGCCATCCGCCTCTACTCGCGCCTGGGGTTCGACGTGGCCTCGGAGCACCGAATCCGCCCGCGCCGGGGGTGGCCGGATCTGGCATCGCTGCGGATGGAGCTGCCCCTTGCCGGTCGGGAATGATCTGTTCCCCCGGAGGCTGTTCATACTCTGTTCGATGTTCCTTCGAGAGAACGAGGTGGGCGGGAGGGTCGCGCCGTACCTTCACCGGGGCCAGTCCGTACTCGACCTGGGGGCCGGCACCGGCCGGGTCAGCGGGTGGCTGGCCCGGAAGACGGGCGCCCTCCCGGTGCTGGCCGACGTGGTCGATTACGGGAATCGGCGACGGGACCTGCCCCTCCTTCGGATGGACGACCCCTATCACGTGCCGGCCGACGACCGGTCGTTCGACGTCGTGATGCTCCTGTTCGCCCTGCACCACAACCCGCACGAGGCGCAGGGAAAGGTCCTGGCCGAAGCGGCCCGGCTGGCCCGGCGCCTGGTGATCGTGATGGAGGACACCCCAGCCAGCCGGCTGGATCTGGTCTTCAACGTGGCGTGGGACAAGGTGCTGAACCTGCGGCACGCCGTCCCCACCCCGTTCGCCTTCCGGTCGGTGGACGAGTGGCGGGAGGTGTTCGACGAGCTCGAGTTGGCGGTCCGCCACGTCGAGACCTACCGGCCCAAATGGCCCACCCTCATGACCTATCACCACACGCTCTTCGTCCTGGGTCGGGACTGAGCGGGCGCCCGTGCGGGTCGAGCTGACCGATGACCCGGCGGTGTTCCGGGCCCGGGACTGGAGTGAGGTGGTCGGGGCCGACCCCGGGGGGACGTTCTTCCACACCCCCGCCTATCTGAAGCTCTGGTGGGAGGAGTTCGGGAGGGGAGCGCTCATGGTGGCGCTCGTGGAGGAGGGGGGCGAGGTGGTGGGGGCCTGCTGCTTCGAGGCCGCCGATGGGACGCTCGCCTTCCTCGGTGGATTCGAGGTCACGGACTACATGGGCCCGGTGGCCCTGCCCGCCATCGATCGGGAGGCCATGGCCAAGGAGCTGATGGCCGCGGTGGCGGAGGGCGAATGGGATCGAGCCGATCTTCGGGGTCTTCCGGAAGGATCGCCGTGGATCTCCGCCCTCGCGGCGGCGGCCTCGGACGCGGGTATGCACGTGGGGGCTGGCCAGAAGGACGTGGCCCCGTTCATCGCGCTGCCGGACACGTTCGAGCGGTACCTGTCGGATCTGCCGCCGAAGCTGCGGCACGAGATCAGGCGGAAGGAGCGGCGGCTTCGGCAGGAGGCCGGGGACTACCTGATCGAGATGTCGACCCTCGACACGCTCCCCGGCGACATGGACCGGTTCGTCGAGCTCCATCGGGACAGCCCCGGTCCGAAGGGAAGGTTCATGCAGGCCGGGATGGAGATCTTCTTCCGCCGGCTGGCCGAGGCATTCCTGCCCCCGCACGTGTTCCATCTGGCGTTCCTGGAGATCGGGGAGCAGAAGGTGGCAGGAGCCATCGGGTTCGGCTTCGGCGACACGTTCTCGCTGTACAACTCGGTGTTCGACCGCCGGTTCGCCTCGCTCGCACCGGGCATGGTGCTGGTGGCCGAGCTGATCCGGATGGCCATCGGATCCGGACGGCGGACCTTCGACCTGTTGAAGGGGGATCTGGCCTACAAGTACCGGTTCGGGGCCGTCCCCCGGCCGGTGCGCTCGCTGGCCCTCGGCCGGCCTCGATGACGCCTAAGCCTAGCCCGAGTCGTGGTCGGCAACCGTGCCCGACGCCAGCACACGCCCGAACGCGTCGGTGATGCGGACGGTGTTCAGCCCGGAGATGTCGGCGGAGGTGACGAGCCACGTGGAGCCCTCTCCGTCGGGGTCGAGCTGGATCGAGTGGAGCGGGACCGTCTTGCCCGCCGCCGAGGAGATCTCGACGCCCACGGTTCCCGTGGTCCCCGGCGACCGGACCAGCACGAGGATCCAGCTCTGCCCGCGATCGGAGTCGTACATGATCGCGGAGCCCTCGAGCGAGCTCCCGCGGGTGGACCGGAGGGTCCCCACCCGCACGTCCTTGCCGCCGAGGGCGTGCAGGAACCGCTGGTAGGAGGCCGCGTCGGTTCGGGACCGGTTCGCGTTGCCCTGGGCAGTCGCACCCCAGGCCACGGCCCCCGCCAGGGCCACGCTGACGGCGGCCACCGCCAGGAGCCACCGTCCGGAACGAACCCGGTGGACCGGGGCGGGCGGCGCCTCCCTCCATTCCTCGCCCAGCACACGCATGACCCGTTCCTCGAGCTCGGGAGGCGGGTCCGTGGCGTGCGCGGCGCTGGCGAACAGGGCCACGCCCTCGTCCAGGCGCTCGGCCTCGCCCCGACAGGTCGCGCAGCCTCTCAGGTGACGACGGACCGAAGCTCCGTCCATCTCGGAGAGCGAACCGAGCACGTGGTCGGGGAGCATCTCCCTCACCGCGTCACAGTTCACGGTGAACCTCCAGGGCCTCACGCAGCTTGACCAGAGCCGTGCGGATCCTGGTCTTCGCCGTGCCCACCGGGATCCCCTCCAGCTCGGCGACCTCGGTGCTGGTCTTGCCTCCGAAGTAGGCGAGCTCCAGAGCCGCCCGCTGGCCGGGGGAGAGGCCGACCATGGCCTGGCGGGCCCGGGCGGCGAGGTCGGACGTCTCGGCCAGGTGCTCGGGACCGGGCTCCTCCGAGACCTCTCCAGCGTCGTGGTGGGTGGAGAGGATGCGGGCCTCCAGGACGCGCCGGCGGATGGTGTCGATCGCCAGACTGCGTGCGATCAGCAGGACCCAGGTGTCGAGCGAGCCGCGCCCCGGCTCGTACGAGTCCGCCTTCCGCCAGACCTTGACGAACGTGTCCTGCACCAGGTCCTCCGCCTGTGTGGGGCTGCCCAGCATCACCAGGCCCAGCCCGAAGATCCTGGGGGCGAACCGCCGGTAGAGATCCTCGGCCGCCCGTGGATCCCTCCGCGAGAAGTCACGGACGAGATCGTGGTCGGCCGCGTTCTCTGCCATGCCAAACAGGGTACGCCGCTCGCCCCCCACTGCAGGTAGTACGGACGAGCAGGGGGTTCGGTTGTTACGGAACGAGTCCGTCCGATGGGAGGCCGGTCAGGCCGGAAAGGCCCGAAGGTGCTGCAGGATCGTCTCGCCCAGCTCGACGTCCCCGCCGATCAGGAGGGTACCGTCGGCCAGGTAGTACTCGGCTGGGATCCTCCTCCCGGCCACCAGGGCGAAGGCGTAGGCCCGCCCTTCGATCACTGCGTCCGGCTCCTTGCCCCTGGGGGGGAGGTCGTGGGGCGCCAGCCCATGATGCCAGCTTCCCCCGCCCGCGGCGGACAGCTCCACCCGGACGCTGGCTCCGGGGAAGGAGAGCCCCGCCAGGGCCAGGGCGTAGGGGATCATCCGGATCGCCAGGTCGTTCACACAGTGGATGGGGGGGTGCTCGAGCCGGGGCTCGAGGTCCGCGCTGGCCCGGATGTCCTCGCCGTGGAGCCACCACTCCACGATCCTGGATTGGATCAGGTAGCTGACCCCGATCTCACCCACCACCCAGGCCACCCGGCGCGCGGCCCAGTCCTCGGGAGCGACCTTCGCCGCCCGGGCCAGGAACAGGTCGGCGGCCCGGCCCCACTCGGTGACCACCGCCCGGAACGGCTCGCCGGCCCGCCGATCGACCGTCCATTCGTTGAACGCGCTGAGAGAGAACGGGGCGCCCTCCGAGCCCTTCCTGAATTCCTCCAGCTCCGTGAGGGGCTCTCCGGCCACGCTCGAGGCGGCCGCGACCTCCTGGGCCGCGAGGTGGCCGATCACGTCGCGGTTGCGCCACCCCGCCGCGGCGCTCGGTGCGTCCCAGAGGTCCGGGGGCGTGTACTGGATCGTCCGGCCGAGGGCCTCGCGCTCGGCCCTGGCGGTGGCGAGCAGCCACGCGCGATCGAGCGTCACTCCGTCACCCCCGGCATCGGGCGTGGATTGTACCCTGCCCCTCATGCGGGTCCTGATCGCGCCCGACAAGTTCAAGGGAACGCTCACCGCGCGGGAGGCGGCCCGGGCCATCGAGGCCGGGTGGCGCCGCGGCGCGCCCGGGTCCGAGACCGAAACCGTCCCCATGGCGGACGGGGGCGAGGGAACGCTCGACGCGCTGGTGGCCGCGCTCGGGGGGGAACGCCGCACCGAACGGATCACCGGGCCGCTGGGTGACCCGGTGGAGGCCGAGTACGCGATCGTGGACTCGGCCGGGGGGCGGCTCGGCGTTGTGGAGATGGCCCGGGCCTCCGGCCTGGACCTGGTCTCGGCCGGGCGTCGCGACCCGAAACGGGCCACCACCCGGGGAACGGGAGAGCTGATCCTTGCCGCGGCCCGGGGCGGCGTGTCGAGCATCCTGGTGTGCGTGGGGGGGAGCGCGACGAACGACGCCGGGGCCGGAATGGCTCAGGCCCTGGGGATCCGGCTCCTGGACGAACGGGGCCGCGATATCCGGCCGGGAGGAGCAGGCCTGCTCGACCTGGCCCGGATCGACGCCACCGCACTCGATGCTGCCGTTCGGGCCGCTCGGTTCGTGGCCGCCACGGACGTGGACAACCCTCTGACCGGCCCTCACGGCTCCTCCGCGGTGTACGGGCCGCAGAAGGGGGCCACGCCGGAGGACGTTCTCCTGCTCGACCGGGCCTTGGGTCACTTCGCCGCCGTGGTCCACCGCGACCTTGGCGTGGACGTCCGCGAGGTCCGGGGTGCGGGGGCCGCCGGGGGGCTGGGGGCGGGGCTGGTCGCCTTCCTGGGGGCCAGGCTCAGGCCGGGCGTGGACGTGGTCATCGAGGCTGTGGGTCTGGTCGAGCGGGTCCAGCGGGCGGACGCGGTGGTGACGGGCGAGGGGTCCTTCGACGCCCAGTCCCTGCGGGGGAAGGCGCCCGCCGGGGTCCTCAGGGTGGCCGCGGAAGCCAGGGTTCCCGCAGTGGTCCTGTGCGGGCGGCGGGAGGCCGAGGTACCTGGAGTGCTGGTGGCGTCGTTGGTGGAGCGGTTCGGGGAGCAGGAGGCCATTGAGCGTCCCGGACCCCTTCTGGAACAACTGGCGGCCGAGGTCGCGACCGAGGTCGAGGAGGGGGCCCGTGCCGAGAAGCGATGACCGTTTCGCGTCGGCCGCCGCCGCCCTGGGGCTGACGCTCGAGATCCACAGGTTCCCACAGGGAACCCGAACGGCCGTGGACGCCGCCCGGGCCGTGGGGTGCGAGCTGGGCCAGATCGTGAAGTCGCTGGTGTTCGTGGCCGACGGGGAGCCGTTCCTCGCGCTGACCTCCGGAGCGAACCGGGCCGATCCCGAACGCCTTGCCGCCACCCTCGGCGCGCGAGACGTGAGGCCGGCTTCGGCCGACGAAGCCAGAGCCGCCACCGGCTATGCGATCGGAGGCACCCCTCCGTTCGGGCATCCCACCACGCTCCGCGTCCTGGTGGACCGGGACCTGCTCGGCCACGACGTGGTGTGGGCGGCCGCCGGGACACCGGACTCGGTGTTCCCCATCCCGCCGAGTGACCTGGTCCGGGTGTCTCGGGCGGACCCGGTCGACCTCAAGGCGCGATAGGAGGGGTCAGAACACTCGGTCTCCCCTGTACCATGCTTCGGCATGGATCGCGCGCCCCGCGGCCATCGGCTCGCCACGTCGTTCTGTGCCGCGCTGCTTCTGGCCTCTTCCTGCACCTCGCATCCGGCCACGCCGCAAGTCACCCCGTCTCGTTCGTCCAGCTCACCGGCCTCACGCCCGACCCAGGGCTCGACGGCGAAGGGTATCCACAAGATCAAGCACATCATCTTCATCATGCAGGAGAACCGGTCCTTCGATAATTACTTCGGCACCTTCCCCGGGGCGAACGGCATCCCCATGAAGAAGGGGGTGCCGACCGTCTGTCTACCCGATCCCGCGACCTCCGCGTGTGTGCGTCCCTTCCACGATTCCCACGACATCGACACCGGCGGGCCGCACCGGGATTTCGATGCGACCGCCGCCATCGACGGGGGAAAGATGGACGGCTTCATCAGCCAGCTCCTCATGCCCAGGGGCTCCGGATGCGACCAGTACGTTCAGCCAACCGCTTGCAAGATCGACCAGGCCCATCCCGACATGATGGGCTACCACGACTCCAGGGAGATCCCGAACTACTGGACCTACGCCAAGGACTTCGTCCTGCAGGACCATATGTTCGAGCCGAACTACGGGTGGAGCCTCATCGCCCACCTGTTCATGGTCTCCGGATGGTCCGCGCTGTGCACGAATCCGCGGGACCCCATGACGTGCACCTCGAACCTCAATGACCCCGACAAGGACCTTTCCGGGACGGGGCCCGACTACGGGTGGACCGACATCACCTATCTGCTGCACAAGCACCACGTCAGCTGGGGCTACTACGTCGATCCAGGGACCGTGCCCGACTGCGACGACGGAAAGACGTTCTGTAAGCCCGGGTTCCAGAGGGTGGGCACGCCGGAGATCTGGAACCCGCTGCCGGACTTCGTCACGGTCCATCAGGACGGGCAGGTTGACAACGTCAAGGCCTCGAGTTCCTTCATCGGAGCGGCACGAAACGGCGACCTCCCGGCGGTCTCGTGGGTGGTGCCCAACGGGAAAGAGAGCGAGCATCCGCCGGGCCGGATCAGCGCCGGGCAGGCATGGGTCACCCAGCTGGTCAATGCCGTGATGACCGGCCCGGACTGGTCGAGCTGCGCGATCTTCCTCTCCTGGGACGACTGGGGCGGCTTCTACGATCACCTGGTGCCGCCCGAGGTCGACGCCAACGGATATGGCCTGCGGGTGCCGGGGCTGGTCATCAGCCCCTACGCGAAACAGGGCTTCATCGACCACCAGGTGCTTTCGTTCGACGCCTACCTCAAGTTCGTCGAAGACGACTTCCTGGGTGGCGCTCGCCTCGATCCGAAGACGGACGGGCGGCCGGACCCTCGCCCGAAGGTTCGCGAATCGGTCGGGATCCTCGGCGACCTCAGGAAGGACTTTGACTTCAGCCAGCCGCCCCGTCCCCCCGAGATGTTGCCGATACCTCCGGTCCGGACAGGCCCCTGACACGCCGCCCTCAGGAGGGCTCTACGGGACTGGGCCGGAGACTGACCCGCGCAGGGGATGGCCGGTCGGGGGTGGCGGGTATAATGAGAACGTCTCCATTCGCCGATCAGGAGTACAGATGCTCACGTTGACCGAAGCGGCAGCCGGGAAGGTCAGGGAACTGCTCGAAGAGGAGGGCCGTTCCGACATCGCCCTTCGGGTGGCCGTCCAGCCGGGCGGTTGCTCGGGGCTTCGATACGCCATGTACCTGGACGACGAGGTCTCGGAGAAGGACCTCGCCGAAGAGCAGCACGGCGTCCGGGTGGTGATCGACCGGATGAGCGTGCCGTACCTCGATCAGGCCAAGATCGACTTCCTGGACACCCTGGAGCAGTCGGGCTTCACCATCGACAACCCGATGGCCCAGGGCAGCTGTGCCTGCGGCCACTCCTTCCACTAAGCCTTCCAGGCCGTCGCTTTCGACCCAGGGTTTACAGTAGGAGGAGAACGGAGGCTGGGTCCCCAAAGGAGCGACATGGCCGTAACCAAGACCGCGCTTGGACTTGAACGCGTCGTCGTGAGGTTCGCGGGCGACTCCGGCGACGGCATGCAGTTGACCGGCGACCGGTTCACCAGCGCGACGGCCGTGCTGGGCAACGACCTGGCGACGCTCCCCGACTTCCCCGCCGAGATCCGCGCTCCCGCCGGCACGCTGGCCGGGGTCTCCGCGTTCCAGATCCACTTCGCCGCTCGCGACATCGCGACGCCCGGCGACCAGCCCAACGTCCTGGTGGCCATGAACCCCGCCGCCCTCAAGACCAACCTGAGGGACCTGGAGAAGGGCGGGATGCTCATCGTCAACGAGGACGCCTTCATCGACCGGAACCTGGAGAAGGCGGGCTACCGGGCCGACCCGCTGGGTGACGGCTCGCTGGAGGGGTATCAGGTCTACCGGGTGCCGATGACCTCCATCACGCTCCGGGCCACCGAGGGCATCGACATCACGAAGAAGGAGGCCGAACGGTCGAAGAACTTCTTCGCCCTCGGCCTGCTGTCGTGGATGTACGGACGGCCCACCGACGTCACCACGAACTGGATCGAGAAGAAGTTCGGTGCCAAGCCGACGATCCTCGAGGCCAACCTGGCCGCGTTCAAGGCCGGCTACAACTTCGGGGAGACCACCGAGCTGTTCGCCCACACGTACGAGGTCAAGCCAGCTCCCGCCCTGCCAGGCACGTACCGCAACATCTCGGGGAGCACGGCCCTGGCCTGGGGCCTCGTGGCGGCCAGCGTCCGAAGCGGTCTGCCGATCTTCTACGCGAGCTATCCGATCACCCCGGCCTCCGAGCTGCTCCACGAGCTGTCCCGGCACAAGAACTTCGGTGTGCGGACGCTTCAGGCGGAGGACGAGATCGCGGCGGCCAACGCCGCCCTCGGCTCGGCCTTCGGCGGCCATCTCGGGGTGACCGGGACCAGCGGCCCGGGCCTCGACCTCAAGCAGGAGACCATCGGCCTCGCTGTGATGCTCGAGCTCCCCATGGTGATCGTCGACGTTCAACGGTCCGGCCCCTCGACCGGGATGCCGACGAAGACCGAAGCCGCCGACCTCCTGGCGGCGCTGTACGGCCGCCACGGGGAGTCGCCCCTCCCGGTGGTGGCCGCGTACACCCCATCCCACTGCTTCGACGCTGCCCTGGAGGCGGTCCGGATCGCCGTCAAGTACCGGACCCCGGTGATCCTGCTGTCGGACACCTTCCTCACGAACTCCTCCGAGCCATGGCAGATCCCGGCGGTCGAGGATCTGCCCACCATCGATCCGCACTTCGCCACGCAAGTGAACCACGACGACGGGTTCCGTCCGTACCTCCGGGACGAGAACATGGCCCGCCCCTGGGCACTCCCGGGAACGCCGGGGCTGGAGCACCGGATCGGCGGGCTGGAGAAGGAGGACGTGACCGGAAACATCTCCTACGACCCGGAGAACCACGAACGCATGACGCACATCCGGGCGGCGAAGGTGGAGAAGATCGCGGACGACATCCCCGAGCTGGTCGTGGACGACCCCGACGGAGACGCCGAGCTCCTGCTGCTCGGGTGGGGCTCGACGCACGGGGCGATCACCGCCGGGGTCCGGCGGGTCCGGCAGGCCGGCCGCGCCGTGGCCTCCGCCCACTTCACCCACCTCAATCCCCTTCCGAAGAACACCGGCGACGTGCTGGCCCGGTACCGCACGGTGCTCCTGCCGGAGATGAACCTCGGGCAGCTCGCCATGGTCCTGCGGGCCCGGTTCCTGGTCGACGTGAAGAGCTACACGAAGGTCCAGGGCCAGCCGATCCACGCCGGGGAGATCGAGCACCTCGTGATGGAGGAGCTGTCATGACCGCCGGCGGCAGCAACGGGCAGGGCAACGGCCCCGTCGCGGGCGGCGGGACCACCCTGACCAAGAAGGACTTCGCCAGCGACCAGGAGGTGCGGTGGTGCCCGGGATGCGGCGACTACGCCATCCTCTCCACCGTCCAGGGCTTCCTCCCCGAGCTCGGAGTGCCGCCCCATCAGACCGTGTTCGTGTCCGGGATCGGGTGCTCGGGCCGGTTCACCTACTACCTGGACACGTTCGGCATCCACGGGATCCACGGGCGCGCCCCGGCCATCGCCACCGGCCTGGCCACGGCCCGGCCCGACCTCTCGGTGTGGGTCGTCACCGGTGACGGCGACGCGCTGTCGATCGGTGGGAACCACCTGATCCACGCCCTGCGGAAGAACATCAACGTGAAGATCCTGATGTTCAACAACCAGATCTACGGGCTGACCAAGGGCCAGTACTCGCCAACCAGCGAGGAGGGGAAGGTCACGAAGTCGACCCCGTTCGGCTCCCTGGACCATCCGTTCAATCCGGTGGCCCTGGCTCTGGGGGCCGAGGCGAGCTTCGTGGCTCGGACCATCGACGTGGACCGAGCCCACTTCACCGACGTGCTCCGCCGGGCCGCCAAGCACGAGGGCGCGGCATTCATCGAGATCTACCAGAACTGCAACGTGTTCAACGACGACGCGTTCATCGCCCTCACCGGCAAGGAGACCAAGGGCCTCAACCAGATCCGGCTGCAACACGGCGAGCCCGTCACGTTCGGTCCGAGCGGGGAACGGTGCGTGGCGGTCGAGTACGACGGCACGTTCCGGATCGCAGATACGGCGGACACGCCGGCGGAGCTGATCTACGTGCACGACGCTGAGGCGGAGAATCCGTCGGCGGCGTTCGCCCTGGCCCATCTGTCGAGAGGACCGACCCAACCGACGGCCATCGGGGTGTTCCGCGACGTGCGGAGGCCGTTCTACGGGCAGCTGATGAACGCGCAGATCGAGCGGGCCACCGACAAGCTCGGGCAGGGAGATCTCGAGAAGCTTCTACACTCTGGGGACACCTGGGTGGTCAACTAGCCGGGGGACCGCTTGGAGCTCGAGGCCTTCGAGGGGGATGCGGAGGGGGGAGCGCCGGAGGGCGCGGCCGACCAGCGGCGCGCGAGCCGTCCGAAGCAGTGCCCGGTGTGCGGGGTGAAGCTCTCCCTGTACAACCCGGGACCGAACTGCTGGCAGCACACCGTCGGGTGGCCGTGGCGGGGGCCCTCGGCCAAGCCAAGGTTCTAGCCCTCGGACCTC